>REGJ01000057.1 GCA_003702525.1 Candidatus Nitrosopumilus sp. | reverse complement strand
AAAAAACAAAAACAGAAAAAAAAAAAAAAAAAAAAACAAAGAAAAAAGCAACAAAGAAAAAAGCAACCAAGAAAAAAGCAACCAAAAAAAAAGCAACCAAGAAAAAAGCAACCAAGAAAAAAGCAACCAAGAAAAAAGCAACCAAGAAAAAAGCAACCAAGAAAAAAGCAACCAAGAAAAAAGCAACCAAGAAAAGACGTTAAAGAAAAATAATTCCTATTCATCTTTCCTATAACATTAAAGTAGGTTCCATGTGATTTATTACATTGAAAAAACGAGGACCAATTATTACCATATCTGGAATAGTTTTAGTAATAATTTCTCTTTCAATTGCTACATCTGCAATCCCAACCAATGTCACTGGACCTGGTGATTTCTTTGTCTCTTCATTGTTTGAAGAGATGTTTGATGAAATTTCTGATGAGGTTCAAATCATGCCTAGTGATTCTGCGCATTTCTCTTACACGACGTATTCTTCTGACGTTCCAATTTTGTGGGGCATTCAAATCATTGATTATCGGGCTGGAGATGAATTATCTATAAACATCTCAAATATTTTTGGTGATGATTATGGAACATTCATTCAAGATGAACCTATTCTTTTTGAGGCGTTACAAATTTCTCAATCAGATACACTAAATCTTGAAATAACAAATTTGGGTACTCGTGATGTTACAATAATTACAATGTTTTCTGAAGATCCAGAAAATTCTGAAGCTTTGACAAATCCTAATTCTTCTGTCATGAATATGGTTGTACCTTTGATGGTTTCTGGCTTTATGCTAATTTTAGGAATCATTGTATCAATAATTGGTATTATTGTTATTCTAGTAGATCTGAAAAATAATTTTGATAATAAAAGAAATTATTGAGAATTAGATTTTCTCCATTTTTCCGAATTTTCCTTTTGTTAAGGAAACTTCTCCTTTGAATTCGTTAGTGTAACCGTTTTCAATCCTTACATTATCTCCGACTTCTAATAGTTTGATGTCATCCCCCCACAATGTGAGTTTCATTGAGTTGTCTTCTGATTTGTCTTCGTTTGCAATAACTGCATCACAAACATCTATTGTACCTCCACTTTTGAGATTAACAGTACGTGAATCTGGTTTGCTAATGACTTCAGCTTCAATATTTACTCCACTTCGCATTGTTTTTGCTTGTGAAATTGGTATGAATTCTGCCATGTATTTTTGAGTCCATTACGCACGATTATAAGCTTTGTTAAAATTTCTTCCAATTCTCAGATCATTTTTCAAATTTATCCAAATAGTAATCGAAAAATACTGCTCTTTTACCATTCTCATTGCAGAGATATCGAAGCCCGGTCAACCGAGAGGGACTCAAGATCTTCTAAAATAGGAAATCCCTTCTCTCAGGAGTTCGTGGGTTCAAATCCCACTCTCTGCACTAAATTTTCTTTAAAATTGTAAATTTCTGAAATTAAGCAACCAGTGCTTTTACTTTACTTACAGAATGCTCCGAAATTTGTTTATGCATTTCTGCTACACTTTCGTCCTTGAATGATAGATTGCATCTAAAACACTTCCAAACCATCTCGGACATGCCTAGTTATAGGTATAATTTGCTTATAAAGATATTGCATGATTGATCCAATTTGTTACAATACCTGATCATTGTTTTGAAAAACATGTAATTTTTTTAATTTTTTGGATCAGAATAAAATTTTTTCATGACTAAACGATGATCCAAGGGTTTAGAAGCAAAAAAACTAGCATATTCTTTGAAAGATGGTGGATATTTTTGAAATATTTGGAGAATTTTCATATTTTGGAATTTTTCTTGTACTAATTCTTGTAAATGCATCTCCAATCTTAATGCCCCCAAGCTGGATCGTATTGACATCTTTCTATCTTCTGGATCCAAGCTTGAACGTAGTTGTTCTAGCCATGGTTGGTGCCACTGGTGCAACTATTGGTAGATTCTTTCTCAAGAAAATCAGTGGATTATTTAGAAAATTTGTTGGAGAAGAACAAAAATCAAATCTTGATATAATTGGTGATTATCTTAATCACAAAAAATATGGTTACTTGCTTGCATCATTTCTTTTTGGTGCCACTCCCCTTCCAAGCAATATGTTGTTTATCACTTATGGTTTGATGCGTGCAAAAAGCATTGGAATCTATATTGGGTTTTGGTTTGGTAGAACAATTTCATACATTATAATGATCTATTTTGGAAATGCCGTTTTGCAACCCTTCTTAGAAATCTTTGAAGATCGTCTAACTGGAATATTGATAATTGATGGTGCAGGAATTGGAATCATTGTTCTCTTTGCATCTATTAATTGGACAGTGTTAATTACTCAGAGAAAAATAAAATTTGTCAAACCAAAAATATGGAGATTCTAAATGAAAGTTCTTGAATTACTTAAAAAAGATGTAAAGAAAATCATGGAAAATGATCCTGCTCATGACTTTGAGCATATTATGAGGGTTTACAAAAATGCTCAAAAAATTTGTAAAATAGAAAAAGCAAATGAAAAACTAGTTTTGAGTGCTGCCCTATTACATGATATTGTTTCTTATCCAAAATCTGATAAACGCTCAAAAATGTCTTCAATTGAGAGTGCTAAAAAATCAAAAAAAATTCTAAGAAAATATGATTTTGATGAAAACGAAATTGAAATAGTCTCAGATGCAATACGTGATCATAGCTTTTCTCAAAAGAAAACCCCTAAAACAATTGAAGGTAAAATTTTGCAAGACTCTGATAGATTAGATGCTTTGGGTGCCATTGGTATTGCTCGGGTTTTTGCTACGGGTGGTTCTTTGAAGAGGCCATTTTACAACATTGATGATCCATTTTGTAAAAAAAGAAATCCTGATGATAAGACCTGGACTGTAGATCATTTCTTTCAAAAATTACTCAAACTTGAATCCTTGATGAATACCAAATCTGGTAAAATAGAGGCAAAAAGACGAACTAGAATTCTAAAAGAATACTTGAAACAACTAAAACAAGAGGTCTAACCATAATCGACATATCTGTCGTATCTTTTCTCAATCTCTCCATTCAAACCTGCAATTATTTTCTCATACTCTTCATTTTTTCTAAAATCAATGTATTTTCGAATTGCATCAAATTCTTCATCTTTTGGATATGACTCAAAGACTGGCTCTACCATCTTGAGATATTCTAGAGTTTTTTCACGAAATTCTTCTCTTGTTGGCTTTTTGATGCCTTTCATTCTGAACTCTACTGATGCCCAACTTGCACCAATTACATGTGGGAGTAAATCAAATGCCCTTTGAATCTCGTATCGTTCGTCGTTTCTCATGATTCTTGAAGAAATCTTGCAGCTGATTTTGCAAAATAAGTTACTATCATGTCTGCACCTGCCCTCTTTATTGAATATAGTATCTCTTCAGTCATGTCTTTTTCATTGACATATCCTAGTTGTGATGCAGCCTTTACCAATGCATATTCCCCAGAAACACTGTATGCTGCAACTGGAACATTGAATTTTCTTCTTGTTTCTGCAATTAAATCCAAATATGATAATGCCGGTTTTATCATTACAATGTCGACTCCTTCATTGATGTCAGTTTCTACTTCCATCATTGCTTCTCTGGCATTAGTGTATGGAACTTGGTATGTTTTTCTGTCTCCAAACTTTGGTGCACATTCTGCTGCATCTCTAAATGGTGCATAAAAGTTTGAACGGTGTTTAGCTGAATGAGACATTATTGAAACATCTGAAAATCCTTCATCATCAAGTGCCTTTCTAATTACTGCAACTTGACCATCCATCATTGCAGAAGGTGAAACTGTGTTCACTCCTGCTCTTGCTTGACTTACTGCAATTTTTGAAAGTGTATCTAAACTAATATCATTATCAATTTTGTTTCCTTGAATAATTCCACAATGACCCGTAGATGTAAACTGACATAGACATACATCTGCCATAATTACCATCTTGTCGCCAAAATTCTCTCTAATTTGAGAAATTGCTTTTTGAACAATTCCATTATCATCAAATGCAGAAGAACCTGCATCATCTTTCTGAGTTGGAATACCAAATAACATGATTGCAGGAATGCCTAAATCACTTATGGTTCCAACTTCATCACTAACATCATCTAATGGCAATCTTTCAATTGCTGTCATTGATTCTACCTTGGTTCTTGTCTTTAGATCTTCTTGAACAAATACTGGACAAATGAAATCTTTTGGAGAAAGTGTAGTCTGTTGGACTAGTTCTCTCATTTTATCTGATGTTCTTAATCTTCGAAGACGTCTTGTTGGAAATGACATGTTAGAAATTCTCTTTTGGTAAAATATAATCCTAGTCAGCCTGTTCTTGTTTTTTATAGTCAAAGAGTTTACTTGCTAAATCTACCACTTCTGGGTTGCCTTGCTCAGACGCTTTTCTGATATTGTTCATTGGAGTTGAAACAATACTCTCAACTACTGCTTTGGTTAATTCATCAATAATTTTGATTCTTTTCTCATCTTTTTCATCTAGCATCTGAAGTGCTTTTTGTAACTCTTTTTCTCGAAGTGACTCTATATTCTTGAATACATCTTTTACCAGTGGCTCTGCTTCTAGTCTTTTCATTGAGGCTTCTAATACCGATACTTCTTCGTTAATTATATTTTCAACGGTTTTTACCTTGTTTAATCTGGCATTCATGTTCTTTTCAACCATTTCTGCAATTTGATCAAGGTTCATCAGTTTCACTCCTCCAATAGTTGCAACTTTCTCATCTACTGTTCTGGGATTTGACAAATCTAAAATCATCATACCTTTGTTTTTACCCTTCATTGCTTCTGTGATCCTTTCATATGTTACAAGAAAATATGGTGCAGTTGTTGCCACAAATATTACATCATAATTGTCAAATCCTGAAAGGACTTGTTCAAATTTAACTGGGCTTCCACCCATTGTTTCACAAAATGTTTCTGATCTACTAAGCGTTCTGCTAGTTACATCAAATGCATAACCTCTTCTTTCCAATGATTTTGCAACTAGTGTTGAAACTTCTCCAGTTCCAATCAATAACGTCTTTTTTGTTTTTAATTCGTCAATGTTCTCTTCTGCAAGCTTTACTGCCATTGAACCAACTGAGATTCCTCCTTTACCAATTCCACTGTTGTTTCTAATTCTGGTACCAATTCTGATTGCTTTATCAAATAATGTGTTAAGATGTTGGCCTGATGCTTTTCTTTCTCTTGCAGATGTAATGGAATTTTTAATCTGACCCAAAATTTGTTCTTCCCCTAGCACCATGGAATCCAAGCCTGATGTTAGTTTCAATAAGTGATGTAGAGCATTTTGATTTTCTTCAACTTCCATGTTTTCATCAAAAACCTGTTCTTCTAATCCTGCTAATGATGCCCATGTTTTCTTTATTTTGTCTACTCCTTGATTTTTTGATTTTCCAAATAGTTCAATTCTGTTACATGTTTGAATTATGACACATTCATCTAATCCTGAATGTTTCTTGAATTGATCATATGCCTCTTCAACATCTTTTATTGTGAATTGTTCTAAAATATGGATTGGTGAATTACGAAAAGTTACACGTGCATTAATGATATTTTGACTCATTTCCAATTCCTCACTATTGTAATGGCTCTTTTTTCAGCTTTTTTCATCTGACCGTCTTTTATTAACTGATCAATCTCATTATCAGTCATGATAGTGCGAAGACATGCTTTTCTTTCTGCGGGCTTTGGGATTTTCTCTTTTGCCGTATCTCTTGCGATCTTTTGAATTTTAATTTGAGCAATGTCCCTTTTTGTGATAATTTTTCTGAACAATTCTTCTGATTTTCTTTTGAGTTTTTTTGACATTGCTGGACTGCGCCCTCCAGTAAAAATTGCAATTTGAATCATTTTTTCAAAATCAATGATTGCTGGATTTGAAAAGTCACTTTCATCTGCATTATCTGAACTGTATGTGATAATTTTTTTCTTTTTTCCTGTGTTGATGATTTTTTGATTGAGTTTTTTATCATCCGTAGTTGTGATGATGATGTCTGGTTTGAATACAGCAATGAATTTGGTGTCTTGAATATTTTGTTTTTTTAATTGAATTTTTTTTGATTTTACAAGTTTGCTAATTTGTGGTGTTATTTTATTGCTAATTATTGTGATATTGCATTTTTCTTTTATCAAAGAATTGATTCTCTTTTGTGCCTCATTTCCTCCCCCAATTACTATGACTGACTTTCCTTGAAGGTTTAGGTCTATTATCATCGATCAAAATCCCTTCGATTTCTATTTATGTATTAAAATTTACATGTGCATCTAGCTACATTTTTAATTGAATGGGGGAGTCTTTGTCATATGACCTCTATGGATGAATTAGACAAAGAACTTCTAAATGAAATCCAATGGACATTTCCACTTGTTACTAGACCCTTTGATGCAATTGCAAAGAAATTCAACACTACCCCTGAAATTGTAAAAGAACGTCTTAACCAACTTAAAGAAATTGGTGTTCTGCGACAACTTAGTGCAATTTTTGATACTAGAAAACTTGGTTATACTAGTTCATTGGTTGCTATGGAAATTGAAGATGATAAACTAGAATATGTTGCCAGTCAAATTAACCGCCATCCTGGAGTTAGTCATAATTACGAACGTGATCACCAATTTAATCTCTGGTTTACTCTAGCTGTTCCACCCGGCTCTGACTTGAAAACAGAACTTGAAAAATTCAATGTGTTAAAGGGAATCAAAAAGGTCCGAATGCTTCCTACTTTACAACTCTTCAAAATTGGTGTTAAACTTGACATGGTTGATGAGAAAAAACATGATGTTGCTCCAACCGAAGAGAAAAAAGAAATCAAAAATGTAAAATTTGAACCAACTGACGAAGACAAAGACTTCATCCGTGAATTACAAAAAGACATGGATATAATTGATGAACCATTTGTCAAAGCTGCAAACAATCTTGGAATAACTGAAAATGAATTATTTGAAAAAATGAAACATTATGAAGAGATTGGAGTAATGCGACGGTTTGCAGCCATTTTAAGACATAGACAAGTTGGATTTACTGCAAATGGAATGATTGTATGGAAAGTTCCTGAAGATAAAATTACTGATGTTGGTTCTCAACTTGGAGCCTTCCCTCAAGTAAGTCATTGTTATGAACGACCTACCTACCCTGATTGGCCTTACAATGTATTTTCTATGATTCATTGTAAAACTCATGATGAGGCAAATGAAATGGCAAAAACTATCCAAGATCAAATTCATGTTGATGATTATAGAATTCTCTTTAGTTCTCGTGAATTCAAAAAGACCCGCGTTGAATATTTTGTTGAAAATTCATTCTCATTAGAAGAGTCTGTTACTGCTTCCTAAATCTCGTTTTCATCATGTCCTACGACATGAACTGTACAAAAATACTGGTCATTCATGTTGCAATAAAATGATGAATCTTCTCCACATTCTTTGCATGGTGGCTTTTCATCCTGTTCTGATAGTTTAGTATGGTAAATCTTACTTCTACTTGTGACTGCAGAATCCTTGTAAATTCTTGTCAGGTTGGTATAGTATTCTAATTCTCCTTGGTTTAGAGGAACATCTTTTTTTATTTTTTTGATAATCACTTTCCATTTCTTATACTCGCCTATTTTGGCAAGCTTCATTCTTTCTATAACTTCTAGAGTTTTTTCTACATCAATTGGTCTGTCCAATTTACAAATTAACTTGCTTGTGGTGTTGCTTTTAATTCGTACTCTGGCCATGTATTGTACAAATCATCAATTTCTTTCATATCTGAAGAACTCAAATATTTTCCATCAGAAATTGCTGCAAACATTTCAATTTCTTCTTCACTTACAACAGTGGGTAATACTGATGCAATCTTGTTTTTAGATAAGATGAATTTAATTGCAAATTCTGTAATGTTTAATCCATTTCGTTCTGCAATCGGTCTGAATTGCTCTACTTTTTCTAGTGCTGATTTTCTCCATTCTACTTTTCTATCTTTTCTGTGATCATTTGCTGGAATTACGGTGTCTGCTTTTACTTTTCCAGTTAAAATTCCTGATGCATCTGGAACTCTAACAAGAATTCCTACATCTTGTTGTTCTGCTTTTTGAAGTAATTCATTTCCTGGAGTCTGTTCTAAAATATTGTAAACTGTTTGAATTGATGATATGCTCTTTCTATCCATTGCTTCTAACCCTTCTTGAGTCCATCCAATTGCTGGACCGAGTGCAACTTGGGCTGCTCTGATCTTTCCTTCATCCATTAACTCATCAATGGTGTTAAAGGTCTCATCATTTCTGACATGATGTAATTTTGGATTGTGTAATCCTAATGAATCAAGATAATCTGTTTGTAATCTTTCTAAACATGCATCAACTGCTTTTCTTGTGTATTCTGGGCTGTAGTCTTGTGGTAATTCTGCATGTCCAATCTGCTCCACATCTGAAAAATCATAACCATATTTTGTTGAAATTACTACCTCATCTCTCATTCCCTTGAATACTTCGCCAATTAGTCTCTCACTTTTTCCTTTACCGTACATGTCTGCAGTTTCAAAATAATTAATTCCCAAATCATATGCTTTTTTTAGCATTCTTTTTGCTTCATCTTCTTCAACTTTCTTTCCCCACCAATCTA
>REGJ01000063.1 GCA_003702525.1 Candidatus Nitrosopumilus sp. | reverse complement strand
GTGTTCCTCTTACAGCTTGGTGACTGTAATCTATACCTGGATCATAAGGAGCATCACTTGGATTAGGAGTAGATGGTATTTCGTCACCATCTGGATTTAAATTTTGAAAGTCTAAATTTATCTGATCAAAATTTGCTCCAATTTGAAAAGCTGATGTATTATCTCCATTATTAAAATATAGAACATGAAAAACTACAGGAATATAAATGGTATTTTGCGTACTGTTATCAGTTCTCCATTGAGGATTATTTCTTAAAATCTGCTTAGCTTTTTCAATCTGCGCATCTCTTTCTGCGATAAATTCAGGATTTAAGAGCTGTAACTCTTGTTCAAGCTCATCAGTAGCACATCTAATATATTCTTCACCATCATGATTGTGTGAGTGACTATGCTGTGAAAATGAAAAACTTATTAAAACGATTAACAATAAAAATTTTTTAAACATTTATATTTCCTATTTTGATAATTTAGATATGGAGTAATATAAATTGTATAGAGATAAATTGAAATAAATTTCTATGACTTAAAAAGATTATCAGATTTTTGGTAAAATTCAGTCATAGTTTCTAATCTAACCTCCTCATAACCTCTAATAATATCAGGTAAAACAGAAAAATCTTTCAAATCTTGGTACTTACCATTGCCTATTTCATCTATATTTTTCATGATAACAGATTTATAATGATCTAAAGCTTTCTGATCTGCTTGTCTGACATCATTACTAAACCATGCCATAAAATCAAATATAGTCCCTCTTAAAAATTTCATATTTTTAAGCATGACATAAAATATTTTAAACCAGGAACCCAATGCTAATTTTGATTTAACTCCAGGCAACATATTCAAAATAGGGATATTTTCCATTGCTTTTAAAAAAGGAGGATGAAGCATGTATTTTACTTTAGCAGATTTACCAAATTCTTTGCTTAAAGCAGAATCTAGTTCAGCTTTAAGCGAAAGTCTTGCCACCTCATATTCATCTTTTGTAGCCATTAGCTTAAAAAGATATTTAGCAACATTTTGAGATAATTCAGAGCTTGATCTAGTTTTTTGTTCTTTTTCAAAAATATTTCCAACAAAACTCATATACTCTTTTGCATAAGCAAGGTTTTGATATTCAATCAATTCCTGAGTTCTATATTCAAGGATTCTTCTTAATTCTTCATCAGGAGAGATTGAATCAATCAAATTTAAAGCTTCAGAGGACAAAATTGGTTTTGAAGCCAAGCTACCAGATCTGTATAAATCAATTGTATCAATCCAATGAGGATCTGAAACTACTTTTCTACCAATATTAAATGCATTTGTATTTTGAGTTACTGCTACGCCATTCATTTCAATAGCTTTTTCAATAGATTCACTTGAAATTGGGATACAACCAGATTGAAAAGCAGCACCTATCACAATAAAGTTTGCCTGCATATTGCTACCAAAAAAATGTTCAGAAAGCTCAGTGGCGTTTAATAAGGTATTGTTCTTTGAATATTCTTTGATTAGATCAATCATAAACGATGCTTCAGGATATTCTTCAGCAGTAGATCTTACCATATCCCCTGTTGGTATTTCAGATGTTGAAATAACTGAAGTTGAATTCTTAGAACTTAATTTTGCCATATTTTTTGGATTCACACCTGTAAGTAAATCAAACACCAAGTAGGCATCAGATTCACCATTTGCAACTCTGCTGGAATATTCTTTATCATTATTGACTATCTTCAAATGAGAAACAACAGAACCACCTTTTTGACTTAATCCGGTTTGGTCAAGAGAAATTACCTTTTTATCTTCAATAAATGCCGCAGTAGAGATAATTTGATTTACAGTTACAACACCTGTTCCTCCAATACCAAGCATGAATATATTAGCTACATCTTTTTGAATCTTTTTTGGATTTGGTAACATTGATGAATCAAATCCAATATCAGGTAATTTTCTTTTATCATCTTTTTCAGATGGAATAACTTGAATAAATGATGGACAATTACCTTCAACACATGAGTAATCTTTATTACAGGATGGTTGATCAATCTGAGTCTTTCTTCCATACTCAGTTTTAATTGGTTGCACACTTAGACAATTAGACTTAACTCCACAATCTCCACACCCTTCACATACTGCTTCATTAATAAATATGCGCTTCTTTGGTTCATGCACCAAACCGCGTTTTCTTAATCTTCTTAAATTTGCTGCACAAGATTGATCGTGAACTAAAACGGTTACACCTTTAATAG
>REGJ01000002.1 GCA_003702525.1 Candidatus Nitrosopumilus sp. | reverse complement strand
AAAGCCACTGATTCAGCAATCAAGATGGCAGATGAGTTCAAACAATTATTCAATTCAAAACTTAAGGTAAATTAGAATTGAAGTTTTGCCCCAAATGTGAGGTCAAATTAAAAAAAGGTACTTCAGGCCTTCAATGTCCAAAATGTGGATATGCAGAAGGTGCAGAAGAAAAACAAACCAAAAAAATTGTTGAAACTGAAGAACAAGAAGAATCCATTTTAGCTTTTGAGGGTAATGAGGGAGAAGAATCTCATCCAACTATCAAAATTGAATGTGAGAAATGTGGACATGATGAAGCAATTTGGTGGATGCTTCAAACAAGAAGTGCAGATGAACCAACAACACAGTTCTATCGCTGTACAAAATGTCAGTATACTTGGCGTAATTACGCATAACGTTTAACTGGAACATAAAGTCAACAAAGTTGATTTGACTTTTGGAGCAAAAACTAGTGGTTCCGATGATCTAAAAGCAATCATTTCTGCAATTTCAACACTTGTCGAAGAGGCAACATTTGTTGCAACAGCAGAAGGAATTTCATTTAGAGGAATGGATCCCTCACATGTTGCTCTCATAGATATTTCCTGGCCTAATTCTGCATTTGAAAAATATGAATGTGATAGTGACATAAAATTTGGAGTAAGAATTGATGAATTCTCAAAACTCATTAAAAGAGCAGACAAAAAAGATAGCATAGAGATTAGTATCTCTGAACAAAACATGCTACTTGTTACAGTTGGAAAAAATAAAAAATACAAAATGCGCTTGATTGAAAGTTCTGCAACAGATACTCCATTACCAAAAATCCCATATGATTCTAAAATCATATTGTCTTCATCAAAGTTTGACAAAATTTTAGGCGATGTACAAGTAGTATCTGATTATTTGACAATACACACATCTGATTCTAAAGGTGATTTTTCCGGAAAAGGTGATTCTGGAGAAGTTGTTATTGATTTAGACAAAGATGATGAAGACATTGAAGAGATTTCTTCTAAAGAAGATAGTGTTGGAACCTACAGCCTCGAATATCTAAATCCTGTAGTAAAAGCAGTAGGAACTACTGCAGGCTTTATCACATGTGAGTTTTCTAGCGCAAAACCACTAAGAATTGAATTCAAGGTTGCCAATATTGGTAGAATTCACTTTTACTTAGCTCCACGCGTGGAAAGTTAAAGCATTTAAAGATTAACTAATTCAGGTATTTTGAAATGAGACTTGTAATAAAATATGGTGGAACATCAATTTCATCTGCAAAAGACATTCAAGCAGTAGCTAATCATCTAAATTCATTATCGAAGAAAAATGAAATTGTAGTTGTTTGTTCTGCAACTAGTGGAACAACAGATGATCTAATAGAAATATCTGAATCAATAAAAAAAGAAAATAAATCAAAAGCAGAACAACTTGCATCAAAGATAACTAATAGACATAAACAATTAGCAAAACAAACTATCAAAAAAGCAGATTTACGTAAAAAAATTATTAAAAAACTTTGATGATGATTTTGCAGAACTTGTTGCATTAATCGATGGAATGGTACTATTGGGAGAAGTTACTCCAAGAACAATGGATTATTTGTTCTCATTTGGTGAACGATTATCAATAAAATTAGTTTCTATGGCAGTTAGTGATACAGGTAAAAAATCAGTACCGCTAACTGGAAAGGAGGTTGGAATCGTAACTGACTCTAACTTTGGTGAATCTAAACCACTAATTGATACAACTAGATTAAGAGTTTCAAAAACCGTGGAAAATCTTTTCTCAAAGAAAACAGTACCTGTTGTAGGTGGATTTGTTGGTGCAGATCAACATGGTCATATCACAACTTTTGGACGAGGTGGTTCTGATTATTCAGCAACAATCGTTGGAACTTGCATAAAAGCAGATGAAATTTGGTTGATGAGTGATGTTGATGGTCTAATGACTGCAGATCCAAAAATAGTCAAGAATGCAAAACTGCTCAAAGAAGTTTCATACATTGAGGCAATCGAAATGGCATTATTTGGTGCAAAACAGATCCACCCACGCACATTTGAGCCTCTATTATCAAAGAAAATTCCAATGAAGATTAGAAGTTCCTTTAATGTGAAAAATGAGGGAACTTTAGTTACAGCTTCTCCGTCATCCTCTGTAAAAAATACTGTAAAGTGTGTCAGTAATGTTAGAAACAATGGACTAATTGACATTCAAGGTGGTAGTATGGTTGGAACTCCTGGTACTGCTGCAAAAATTTTTGCAACATTAGCAAAAGCTGGAATCAATGTAATGATGATATCTCAGAATCCATCAGAATCTAGTATCACAATAGTAGTAAAGAATGCTGATCTTGACAAAGCAGTAAGTTCACTTGAAATGGAACTTTTAGGAAAAATAATCAAGAAACTAGAAGTAACAACAAATGTAGCAATTATTGCACTTATTGGTTCAGGAATGCGTGGAACTGTAGGTGTTGCTTCCAAAGTCTTTGGCGCAGCTGAGAAAAACAAAGTAAATGTTTCAATGATTACTCAAGGCTCATCTGAACTGAATCTGGCCTTTGTTGTTAAAAATTCTGATACAAATGCAGCTGTTCGTGCATTACACAATGCATTTGCCCTAGACAAAATCAATTAAGACAAAATCAATTAAGACAAAATCATTTAAGGGAACAATCTCAATGAGATTTGTTGAGAAAATTAATTGCAATATTGATAATTGGAATTTTTGCAACAAGTATAATCACTGTTTCTTCATTATCAGATCAGTTTGCTGATGCAGGTTCTAGAAAAAAAATACATTTTACACAAACTATTACCTCTTCTCAGGATCCAGGTCAGGGACATGAAAATCATCAATTATCACTAATTTTATCGCCTAGTGAAGGAACGATCTATGATGGTTCTATGACATTTACCTCAAGTGAGCCTGTTCAGATTGTTGTATTGCATGAAATTAACTCAAATGATGCAAAAGGACAGCCCACCTGGACCCTCGATGGAGAAACTGTTTATGGATTATCTCTAATTGATTTACAAGAAAAATCTGGTTCTTTTGAATTTACAGGAGCTGCACTTGGTTTACACTCTCCAAATTCTAAACCATTTACTTCAACTGTAAGTGTTGATGGGTGGATTAGAGGACAACCAACTGAAGTCATTATGCAGAAAATTGAATTAGAAAAAGAAGAACCAACATCATTACTTTCAAGAGCAAATGTTCCAGCTACAATTCCAATGCATGAAGGAATCTATGGTGGTGGAAAAGTTTTGTACATTATTACTGATGGAAGTGATGAAGAATATGCAAAGGAATTATCAGAAAAACAAGAATGGAGTGTAGAACTTGCACCTGTTCTTGCTGATGTTCCGGAAGATGCTCTTCAAAAAATATTTGTTTTCAAAAATGGAGTTAAAGGAGATGGACTTTATGGATTCCAAAATGAAGTGTTCTCCAGTACTCCTAAAGAAGAATCAGAATACAGTGCATTATCTTCTGTAATAGAGGTAACATGGAAGATAGGTCAAAAAGAAATTGTCTTTGAATCTGCTAATGATGTAATTGCAGCTAAAGAAGGTGGAAGAATTGAATTCAATGAAACAGGAGTTGTACTCAACACTCCACATATTGTTTGGCCTGATGGACAGATGCAAGTACGTAATGATAAAGAAATTAGAGATGATATGCCATATGGTGGAGGCCAAATTACTGAAATTAATGAAGAAGAAATGGCTGTCACATTTGTCGCTCATAGAGGTTGGGGTCCTGATGGAAGAACAATTTACTATATTGTAACTGATGCTACCCCGTCTGGACCTGCAGATATGATGGGAGTAACTTCGTCTCCAACTTCAGCAAACCTAATTGCTCATTCAGGAGCAGTTGATCTTTTCCAATTTAAAAATGGAATTAAAGGCACAGGCCCATTAGGATTTCAAGCTGGAATTGCAGCAGCTGCATTAGGTGATGAGAATTACAGTCCGATGTGGAGAATCTATCTAATCGAATGGAATGACTCAGAAAACGCAAAAATTCTTGAAACAAAATCTGATATTGATTCATTTCGTGCAGATGAACTCATTACCGTTAGTATAGCACGACCAACAAACAGTGATCATATAGTAAATTGTCCATTTATTGATCCCTTTCAGTAATTCACTAAAGGGATAAATTACTTACAAGATGATTTGTTGTAAATTTGACTGGAAAATTAAACATTGTAGGTGTTGGTCCTGGAAATAATAATCATATGACATTTAGAGCAAAAGAAATAATCCGCCAAAGTGATATCATCATTGGTTATGAAACATATGTAAATTTAGTTTCAGATCTTATTGAAGGAAAAACAGTTTATCGTTATGCAATGACTCAAGAAGTTGAACGAGCTCATCAATGCATTGATCTTGCAAAGTCTGGAAAAATTGTATCTCTTGTATCTAGTGGAGATCCTGGAATTTATGGAATGGCTGGACTAATCTACGAAACTCTAGCTGAGAGTGGTTGGGATCCAAAAGATGGACTTCAGGTAGAAGTAGTTCCAGGTGTGTCTGCACTGAATTCTTGTGCATCTATTGTTGGCTCACCATTAATGTCTGATTTTGCAGTAGTAAGTATGAGTGACTTGTTAGTTCCATGGGAAGTTATTGAAAATAGGGTAGAATCTGCAGCAAAAGGTGATTTTGTTCTTGTGATTTACAATCCTGCAAGTAAAAAAAGAGTTCATCAGTTACAGGATACTAGAAAAATTCTATTAAGATACAGAAAACCTACAACACCTGTAGCAATTATTGTTGGTGCATATAGAGAATCTCAATCAATTGTGATTACTGATTTAGAAAATCTACCAAATCACTCAGACAAATTAGGAATGACTAGTACTGTAATTGTAGGAAATTCTTCTACATACTCTTACAAAGATCTGATGATAAACCCAAGAGGATACAAATCAAAATACAATTTAGAAGAACAAACTAATCCAGATCTTAAAGTTCAGTAACTTTTCTTGATTGCTTCATGTAATTCTTCAGTAAGGTTAAGCTTGTCTCTAATTGGAGATATTATTTTCACCAAATAATTTCCAACTGTTTGTTTCAAATCCCCTGGATGTAATTTTTTTTCAGCAAAATCAGTCTCAAGTTGATTATAATCTTGGTATGATACATTTCCTCCAAATTGCTCAGGTCTCTCTACATTCATTTCATTAAATTCATGGAAAATCACTGTCTTTGCAATTTCTAATAACGGATTATTCTGTATGTTTGCCTCTTCACACCAGGCTTTGTTCATTTTTTTCTTAATTTCTTCATCAGTATTGTGAATAAACACTCCTGAATTTGGATCAGATTTACTCATTTTTCCTAAAACTTGTGCATCACTAGTGTCGGCAGGCTTGGATAGACCTGGCAATAATTTATGATGTACAGCTACTGGCACTTTCCATTTCATTTTAGGAAATATTTCTCTGACTAGCATGTGGATTTTTCTTTGATCCATTCCAGCATGTGCAATATCTACTTCCAAAGAATGAATGTCAACTGCTTGCATTGCTGGATAAAGTAATTTAGCAACATCTATCTTCTCTTCATTTTCAGAACGCCCCATAATTGTTAGAGTTCTCATTGTTCTAGCTAATGACATATGTTTTGTAAATTTCACAAGCTCTGACCAATACTCTGTTTTTTCTTCATAAAGTTTTGATCCTAAAATAATTTCAGCATCAGGACAAACTAACTTGAAAGCATCTTGATAATATTTTGAAACCTTGGAAATTGTTTCCCAATCTCCTCCTAATTTGTCATTGATTAGTGTGTGCCAATCTGCAAGAAATATTGTACACTTTACACCAGCTTTTACAAAATCATTAATTTTGAAACCTGTACTAATTAGACTACCAAGATGTAAAAAACCAGAAATCTCTAAACCAATGTAATGCTTTGGAGATGAATTTGTTTTGAACAATTCAGTTAATTCGTCACGCGTAACAACTTCTTCAGTTGGTGGCCTTTCAATTAAATCAACTTTTTCAGTTATGTCCAAATCAAATCAACTTTTGAGCGGTAAACGTATAAAGTTATTCAAAGAATTTTTGAAAAATTAGAACCTTTGAATAGAAGATATCTCAATTATTGTTATGACTCTTGAAGAAGGACTAGAATTAATTGAAAATTACAAAAAAGGTCTTGAAAAATTCTTAGAAACATTACCTGAACAATCTGTACAATTAGGCACAGAAATGGTCAAAACTCTGACCATGAATTCAAAAAATGAGATAAAAAATCTAGAAGCAATCGAAAAAGCTCTCAAACGACCACCAAAGTATGAATCAGGACTTTCGGAATAATTAAAAATCTACTTACAATTTTTTTTGTGTTTTCTCAAATCTTCTTGAGTGTTAAACTCTGTTCCACAAACTCTGCATTTTTCTTTTTTCTTGTTATGTGCGATTTCTTGATGTTTCTTTAATCTCTCTGAATCCGAAAGTACGGTTCCACACTTTTTGCACTTTAATTCATTTTTATTTCCACCAAACAATCCCATGATTTCATCTAGTCATACTAGAAGAAAAGTCTTAAAATTCTGACAAACCTAATCTTCTGGTTCATCTAATGACTTTCTAGGTTTTGTACTGAGATAGAATGCATGAGTGCTAATAATGAATGCTGCTAGAAACATCTTGATTGCAAAAATTGTATTCCAAGGTCGATCTGGATCTGGATATGCAATTACTAGTTTATCAATATCTGGTAGTACTCCATCAAGAATTCCTGCAGAGATTTGTGCAGTTAATACTGAAAAGTTATACATTACTTCAAACAAAGTGATAATTGAAAATCCTAACAACATTAATTGCAGTAATGCCATTCGTGTTCCAACAATTTTATCTCCTGCAGTTCTTCTCCAACCTATTCTAGATACACAATACCATCCAATTATTGTAGAGAAAAATATCCATGTTGATACTCTTGCAAAATTTTCAAATGGGATAGTTGTATTGTGTATGGCTTCCCCCATTACATATGTTCCATTTTCCATCCACTCAATCGTTGTTACATATACTCCAAAGATTAGTGATGAACTCATAATGAATCCACAAACATAGAAAATATACAGAAAAACTTTGTACCCTTTGTCTGTCTTTTCTAGATGACGTGATTTCATTATGCCGATTGCCAAATTTTGAAATATAAAAATTCATGCGTAGTGATTGTCTTTATACGCTAGTACTGAGGACAAAATTTGTGAAAATCCCAATTAATACGCCTATTTTGGGCAAAGAAGAACTTTCAGCCGTAGTCTCAGTAGTAAAATCAGGAGGGCTTACTTCCGCCTCTAAAGATGGAGGGAAGAATGTACAGGAATTTGAAAAATCAATTAGAACTTTTGTCAAAACCAAATATGCTATTTCAGTAAATTCTGGTACTGCAGCATTGCAAGCAGCACTATATGCACTTGATATCAAAAAAGGAGATGAAGTTATTGTACCTTCTTTTACATTTGTTGCTAGTGCAAATGCTATTGCATCTACTGGCGCAAAACCTGTTTTTGCAGATATTTTAAAAGAAAATTTTACAATTGATCCTGAATCAATCACAAAAAAGATTACTAGAAAAACTAAAGCAATAATGCCTGTACACTTGTATGGTCATATATCATCTTTAGATAGAATTAAAGAAATTGCAAAAAAGCACAATCTTTCAGTAGTTGAAGATGCTGCTCAATCACTTGGTTCAACTTTTAAAGGAAAACATACTGGAACATTTTTTGAACTTGGATGTTATAGTCTATACCCAGGAAAGATCATAACTTCTGGAGAAGGCGGAGTGGTAGTTACTAACAACAAAAAACTCTATGAAAAATTACAGATGATTAGAAACCATGGCATGGTAAAGGGATATGACTCTAAAATATTTGGATTAAATCTAAGACTGCCTGAAATTAATGCTGCAATAGCTAAAATCCAAATTAAAAAATTACCAAAATTTATCCAATCAAGAAGACGTAATGCAAAACTATTGTCAGATTTGTTGTCTGATTCAAAAATACAACTACCTTCTGAAAGAAAAAATGAAAAATTCAATTGGTCATTATACACTATTGCAACAAAAAACAGAGATTCAATCTTAAAGAAACTAAACTCAAAAGGAATCGGAGCTGCAGTCTATTATCCAATCCCTGTTCATAAAATTCCTATTTACAAAATAAAATCAAAATTAACAAATACTGATTGGGCATCAAAACATGTTTTGTCCTTGCCTGTTCACCCAAATGTATCTGCCAAAAATGTTGAATATATCGCAAAAACTGTGCGTGATTTGGTAAATGAATAGCCTTGGAAACATTATTGGAGAAATTTGTAAGGTTGTCCTGCCTATAAAACAGGAATTTTACCCTGGTAATCCTAATTCACAAACTGCAATTTGCACACTTGCAAGTATATCGTTGTTAGATGATTTGAAGGATTCAGGAATATTGTCTCAAGTTGCAATTATCGGTAGATTGTTTTCAGAGAATAAGGGAATTGATAGTATGATACAATATGTTTATGAAAACAAGAATATAAAAAAAATAATTCTTTGTGGAAAAGAAGTTTGGGGCCATAAATCTGGGCATGCATTATTACAATTACACAAAAATGGAATTGATGAAACCTCTAGAATAATTAATTCTATTAGTCCTGATCCTTATCTTACAGTTTCTAAAGATATGATAGAATACTTTCAAAAAAATGTTACAATCATTGATTTAATTGATGAAACTAGTATGAAAATAATTTCTGAAAAAATAAAGATTTCTTAATACCCGTTTCTCTGTCTTTCTCTGTTGATTTCATTTTTCTTTTTGTATTCAGCTACAATATCATCAGGTGTGAGGTTTAATTCAAGTGATGCTTGAACTACAAAATGCCAAATATCGATTAACTCTTCTCTTGCTTCAGCTTCATTGAACTTTGTTGGAGTTTTCCACCATTTCCAGTTAGTAGTTCTTTGCAGTTCTACTGCCTCATGCATTATTGCAGTAGATAATGCAGATACTCTACCTTCTACATCTTTTGGATATCTGTCAAGCTTCATAATTTCTGATAATCCTTTTTGAAGTTGGAAAATGGTATCTAATCTGTCTTCAGTTACTTCTTGTGACAATGATAAATTAATTTGAGAAATTATTGAACTTAAGTCTTTTTAGAATCTGATCATTTTTTCGTACATCTTGACTCTTTTTGTAATGTCTCCGTTTTTGATCTTCAACAAACCATCTAATCCATATCTCTCAACTGCAAATGAACCTAAAACATTACCATAAACAACTGCTTTTTTGATCTCAGATAGACTAGTTGACTTTTTACTTGCTAGATAACCTATCATGGCACCTGCAAAAGAGTCTCCTGCACCTGTAGGATCTACTACATCTTCTAATGAAAAGCCAGCAGTTGGGAATATGACATCATCATAGAACATGAGTGAACCATGTTCTCCTTTTTTAATAATAACATACTTTGCACCCCACTGCATCATCTTCTTTGCACATTTTATCAAGTTGAATTCTTTTGTGAGAAGTTTAGCCTCTTCATCGTTAATCACAACTGCATCTACAGCCTTTATCATTTTGATTACTGCATCTCTTTTCGTAGAGATCCAGAAATCAATTGTATCACACATTGAAAATTTGACTTTATCAAATTCTTTGATTAGTGCAGTATTTTGTTCAGGATCATTGTTTGCAAGATACACAAATTGAGATTTTCTATACGTTTCAGGTACTGTAGGTTTAAAATCTGCTAAAACATTTAATTCTGTTTTTAATGTTGATCTAGTACTTAGTGTATCATCATATTTTCCATCATAACGAAATGTTTTTCCATTTTTAATGGAGAACCCTTCTAAATCAAGATATTTTGATAGTGTTTTGTGATGTTGTTTTGGAAAATCTTTTCCTACAACTGCAATTAATCCAGTATCTACAAAATTACTTGCAGAAATTGCAGCAAAAGTTGCAGCACCTCCTAAAACATTCTTTAGTGTTTTTTTAGGAGTTCTGATTGTATCTAATGCTGTTGAACCAAAAACAGTAAGCATTTGTGAAGAAATTAATCTTGATGTATAAATTCTCTTGCTTGTTCTTCTGTTGGATAGTATACAAATGGAATTTCAATTGATGTAAAGTATGCATCATATTTTGTTACACCAGTAATTTTTACTGATTGAGCATCACTATCGTCTGCATCTGTGTGAAAAGTTCCTTTTACGTAAGTGCTATCTAGAGGTTGTAAGGTAAATGGCTCTAATTGCCCCTTGCCTACCATTTGTTCATCTGCAATAACAAAGAACTCAGTTGTGCCTGAAGTTAGTATTAGTAATGATGGGTTTTCAAATTGCAATTCTATGTTATATTCTGAACCTTTTTCATTCTCACTCAATAACTCACTCTGAGTTATGCTAATTCCTATTTGAGATGCTGAGGCATATTGTGAATATCCAAAAATACTCATTCCTAGAATAAAGAGAATAACCATTCCTCCCTTCCTTGATGAATTCATGATTAATTTTGATAAAATTACATTTTAACCCAAAAGGGAAAAAATCCCAATAAATTGTGTAAAAGATTTGATCTACTCTTAAACCTCCTTAGAGCTAACAAAATAAATCAAAATTACATGATTATTTGTTGATGGCTAGAATAAAGCTCAAACTAGGCGAGAATGAAATTGAGGTAGATTCTAGAGATTTTTATGTTGATAATCAAACATTAGGCGAAATTATTGAAAATATGTCAAGTCATTTACCTGAAAGTCATGCTAAAGTTGTTTATGAAACTGAACCTATAACGACAGAAATTCCTGCTCAATCTGGATTGGAATCCCTTGAAGATGCAGAAATATTTGAACCAGAATTTAATGAACCAACATATATTGCTCCAAATGAAGTAAAATCAAAACTACGTATTTTGGAAACTAGTAGATTCTTTGATTCACCTAGAACAGTTACAGAAACTGTTGAACAATTACGTGAATATGGTTGGTCTGCAAGTCCACTTGATGTATCAAAGGTATTGGCAAAAATGGCATCAAATAAAGAAATGTTGAAAAATTCTAGTGAGAATAGAACTCATTACTTTGTTAAAGAAGCTCTAGTGGCTAATTAGAGAAATTACATCTTTCACAATTAGTAAAAATCTCTCCGTCTAAATGATCAAAATGTGTATTACATTCATTGCATGTGTGATGCATGTCAAAATACCCGTCTTTTTCTATCTCTCCAATTCTATTGGACTCAAGATTCGTACTCTTGCATTTAATACAATGGCATCCACATTCAATTTTCATTATTTTTCTCCGATAATGTATGTATAGTTGCAGGACCTATACAAATTATTGGAAAAGAAACGAGAAATTCCAATTGAGATTGATGATCATTTTAGATTATTTGGAAAAGAACCATGGGAAGTAGACTATGGTGAAAAATGCCCTGTTTGTGATGTTAGAATAGATGAGTATGGATTTTGTTCGTGTGGCTCTAGCGGAGATTAAATTTCTTCATAAATGGTAAAGTAAGAATTACAAAAAATCCTATGATTAGTGGTATCATCATCGAAAATTCAGGCACAACAGTTGTTCCAAAAATGTTGACTTGTCCTGATGTATCTGGATTGATAATAAGCCAAACATGTGTCCCATTATTGATATGTTGACGAGATGGAATTTCTTCATCGTTAAGAAATACTGTATAAGGTTCCCATAGTAATTCTAAAGGAATTATGGTTGTAACAAATCTATTTTCTCCAATTGTGTCAAATGTAATACTTTTTGATGGTTGATCAAAAACAAATTTGTCAACACCATTTTGATTTCTAACTTCTACTGTGAATTCTTTTTCTTCCCATTTTACATTTTGATAAATTCTTGATTCATTTATTGAATACTCTAAAAGCATTTGACATCCGTGACATGCAATTCCTTTTTTATCATCTAGGAAAATAGGACGTTCATTTGCAAATAACAGATCAACTTCTTCAGGGAAAATGAAAGCAGTTGATTCAGGATAAAAAAAATCCCATGTCCAAACACCATTTTTTTCAAAAAGTACATCTTTAAGATCATAAGTTACAAAAAGATTTCCTTGGTTAGGTAAGAGTACAATACTTTCTTTACCTTCAGCTTCTGGAACTGATTCTTCTATACCAAACTTCATAAATTTCACGTTAGATACAGTTCCATCTACAAAAGTTAATTGACTAGCATCTTCAGAATTTCTGAGTTCATGAACAACTTTTACATTTCCTTCATTGTCGACTGTTATTGTTACTGATTTTTGTTTTACTTCTTGAAATGATTCTTGTCCAAAAACTTCTGGTGAAAAAAATAGTAAACTGAAAGCAAAAAAACCTATGAAAATTTTCTTCATTATTCACTCACTGTAACATGAGTCATTTCTACTTTTTCTAAAGGACAATCATTGCCATCTCTTTCTAGATTTACTATCTTGTCTGCTACATCCATGCCTTCAGTAACCTCTCCAAATACAGTATATTGCCTGTCTAGGAATGTGCTGTCAGTTGTAACTATGAAGAATTGTGAGCCTGCACTATCTGGATCTTGGGCTCTGGCCATTGAAACAATTCCACGTAAATGAGATCTAGAACTGAATTCTGCTTTTACATTATAACCTGGACCGCCCATACCCCATGAACCTTTGTTATCTGTTTTCGTATTTGGGTCTCCACCTTGAATCATAAATCCTGGAATTACTCTATGAAATAGAGTTCCATCATAGAATCCATCTTTAGCTAATTTTTCAAAGTTTCTTACTGTTTCAGGAGCTAAATCTGGTAGAAGTTTAAATGAGATTTTTCCAAAGTTTGTTTCAATATTTGCTGTAGTCATAAGAAACACTCTGAACTATTATCATAAGAGTCTTTTGCGAAAAACCTTTTGAGAATTCTTATAGATTGCATATCTATTTTGAAAAATCTACAACCCTCAGTACGTTTTTCGTTGATACATAAAATTTTTGAAGACTTAGAATTTTTTTGTAATGAAAAGTATGAATTTCTTATAAATTAAAATTTTGAAATTTCAAAAGTTATAGTCTTATATAGAACAGTTAGAATTTAGAATTCGTTGAATCGCACAAACCAGAGTACGATCATTAAAGAAGCAATTAATTCATATCTTGACAAAGGGGTAACTGACAAACAAGACATCTATACCAAAGTAGTTGATGAGCTTGGCGTTCCAAGACCTACTGTTAGAAGAGTTGCAAGGGATCTAAGAACTGAATTATTACAAAAAATCCAAATTCTACAGTCTGATATGCCAAAAGCAACTACTGCTTCTGAAGAAGACGAGTAAATTCGGCTCTTTTTTCTTTTTAATTATTATTATTCTCTGAATTTCACCATTACTATTATAAACAATGAATTTTTCAAATCATTTATGGGATATTTGGGAAACCATTTGGCCACAATTTCAACTGGTGTTTTTGCAGCAGTATTAACTGGACTTTGGCCATACTTTGTTGACTTTGCCCCACTACTGAACTTTGTATTCATCATGGCAGTCCCAATTACTTGGTTCCTTGTATTTACTTGCTGGATATCTCAAAAAAGTACAGACTACATGCATGCACATGCCCCTCACAGCGAAAAAAAAAGCTTGAGTAGCACCCAAACAGTTCAAACCACAACAACTGGTACACAAGTAAGTCTTTCAGAAATTAAACAAATTCAAACTGAATTATCTTCTGAATTAAACAATCTAAAAGAGACTGTAAAACTAAAAGATAGTGAAATTGAAAGATTAAATCAAGAAATTTCTAATCTACAAACTCTTGTACAGATTGAATCATTAAAGACTGAATTAGCTAATTTGAAAATGTTAGCATCTAAAAAGAAATAACCTGAAACCTAATCCTTACAATGAGAACAAACAATTCCGTGATTACTCTTACAACCTGGACAACTTTCTGCTCCCCCATAATGGCATTTACATGAACATAGTTCTGTAGGATCTTTTTTGTCAGCCAATTGCATTTTTACTACATTTAGTTAGTATTTGACTTTTACAATCTTATTTAGATGGTATTTTAGTAACGATGGAGCTTCAACCATCTCTAAAATTAATCATTGAACAATTCACAGATATTAAATTACACAGTACTTCCAAATCTATTTTTTTAATTTGAAATTAATAATTCTGAATATCTTAGAATAGTTCAGAATTTTTTTGAAAAAACTATGTTGAATTTTAGTAATGTATTTTTTAAAATAATATTTAGATTAATCTTCTAATTTTTCAGCAATTTCCAAAGTTTCATCAACCATTTCTTTAAGTCTAGTTTGACCCTCTTCTGAAACACTATTTTCAGTTATTGACTCTGTAGTTAAGAAAACAGCCTTTGGATTTGTAATTACTCTGAAATATGATAGTAATTGAGTTAGTAAAGTTTGGACACCAATAAATCCTATATTTCCCGCAGCCAAAATTGTCATACCTGCAACCTTACCTTCAGTTTCTTTGTAATTGACATATTCAAACAAATTTTTGAGTGCAGCACTGAAAAATGAATTGTAAATTGGAGCACCAATTAGCCATACATCTGCCTCCATAATGTCTTTAGCAGCATCTTTTGTTGCCTGATTGTATTCCTCATCAGGTCCTCTGTAGCACTCGACTTGTCCATCAGATAAATTGATGAATTTAACATCTTGACCTTTTGTTTTTGTGTATTCGTAAACATATTTCATTAAGATCTGTGTGTTTGCATTTTTTCTTGGACTGCCAGAAATTACTACGACTTTCATAACTAAAGCCAATCTTTTTTCTATTTAAATTTCTAGAACAAAAAACAAAACGGGCTTGGAGGGCTTCGATCCCTCGACCTGTAACTTAGGAGGCTACCACGCTATCCATGTTTCGCGTCAAATTGACTCTGCGCCACAAGCCCAGCAAAAAAAACATTCTTAATTATTTAAGCGTAGTCAAGATTTTCTTTAATCATTTTTTGAATACTTTTCCAACTCTCATTTTGTTGAACATTCCATTTTTCAAAATATACTACATCTTTTAGATCAAGTCTTGGTAACCATCCAGCAGTTTCAAGATCTGGTTTTTCAGCAAAGTCATCTACGTATCCTAAACACAAATACGCTACAGGAACTACATGTTCTGGTAATTCTAAATTTTCTTTTAGTGTTTCATTTGATAGAATACTTACCCAACCAAGACCAATTCCTTCTGTACGAGCTGCTAACCACAAATTTTGAATTGCGCAGCATACACTATACAATCCTGCTTCAGGAATACTTGATCTACCTATCACAAATGGGCCAAATTTTGATGGATCATATGTTACGCATAAATTCACTGGAGATTCTAAAATTCCCTCTAGTTTGAATGAAAGATACTTTGATCTCTTTGGTTCTTCTACCAATTGTGATGAACGATTCTTCTCTTCTTCAAATGACGTTTTAATCTTCTTTTTTGTTTCAATATCTTTTATCAGAATGAAATTCCATGGTTGTGAGAATCCTACAGATGGTGCATGGTGCGCTGCATGAAGAATTTTTGAGAGAGCCTCATCTTCAATAGGCCTTGATGTAAAATGAGATCTGACATCCCTTCTTGAATAAATTGCCTTGTAGAATCCCTTTTTTTCTTCTTTAGTAAAATTATCTTCCAATTAATTCACGCCTTTCTTCTTTTTATTCATCCTTTCTTTTGTTAAACGTTAATAATGCCACAATTTAGTTTTGTATTTCAATGGGCCGGTAGTCTAGCTGGTTAGGATACCGCCTCGACACGGCGGTGATCGTGAGTTCGAATCTCTCTCGGCCCACTTTTTAATTAAAAACCAGTACTGAATTCTTTGTCAATAGTACTCCATGAAGTCTGAGTAGTAAGAAGTCCTTCAGCAGAAAAACTATCGATTCTTTCATTTATCATGTCCTCATAAATTTCTGGACTAATTTCTGATTTTGTTAATACAAATATGCTGCCCAATGGTATTTGATCTCCTGAAGAGAACACTGCTCTTCCTGGTAATGCAACATCCATTGCAGAATATTGACCTGAACCTAATTCAACACCATCAGTAAATAGTTGATAATCAATAACTCCAACTGTGAATGCTTTTTCACTTGGATTTTTTACAAGAAATGTAACATCAAACTTTGCTTGATTATTTTCATTATCTACATCTATCAATTCAACACTAAACAATTCAATTTCTGCTTGTTCTAAATGAACATTATCTAAACTAGCATAGAAAACAATTACTCCCATTAAACCAAGAACTCCTGCTATTGCAACATAAACTGTCATTCTGCTCTGAAGTGCCATTTCAATCTATCAAATTACGTACAACTAAAAAAGGTTGTCAACATCCAAATACATAATATTTCATTCAAAATATGATAAACTATGACAGCAATAGAACAAGCAATTCTCACATGGATTCATCTTATTGCAGCTGCAATTTGGGTAGGTGGCTCATTATTCATTGGAATAGTATTTTCTCCACTTCTCAAAACTATGACAAACTCTGTTGAAGAAAGAATGCAAATTATGATTCGTGTTGGAAGACGATTTAACAAAGTAGCTGTTCCTTCATTAATTGTTTTAATGGCAACAGGATTGTATAGTTCTCATGTTTTACTAAGCAAACCAGATCTTCTTGTTGCAACAAGTTACGGAACTTTTCTTATAATCAAGATACTTCTTGTAATTGCATTAATTATTACGTATATTGTTCATGTTAGAGTAATTCGAAAAGATGTTGAAGACAAAATAATGTCAAATCAAATGCCTGAACCACAAATTCAAAAATTAAGAAAAAAAATCATTATTCTTGGAGAAATTACTGTAGTTCTATCTGTAGCAATACTGTTCTTTGCAGCATTACTTGATGCTGGAGTATGATGTTCCTTCAATAATTACTTGAAAACCATTAGGTAATTTACCTACGCCATACTTGCAACCAGAAATTTTTGATGTTACAAACAAATTGGTTTCCAAATGTTTTGTGATTTTTTTGACTTGAAATGTAGTCTTACCTTTGGCCACACTTGCTGGAACAACAATCATGTCCGCCAAATTCTCATCAACTGCTAGATCTTCTAAAAATCCATCAATATCTACGTCAAAACTCTGTGTTTTTTTATCAAATAACGAATCACTTCCTGTAATAGAGTTCTCATCAATACTGTAAACTAGTAAAGAAGCACCAGAGTCTAATGCTTCTTCTTCTTTGATTTCTACGTCAACACCAAAATTCTCATTGACTAATTTTTCTTTAATTCTTTTAATCTCCCTCTCAATTTTTTCATTTGTGATTTTTGAAAATGTACATAGGATTGTTGCCTGATTTGTTTTTCTTTTTGATAATGAAATCGCTTTAACACTTGCTGGATTAATTTCTAAATTAATTTCTCCATCTCCTTTTGGATAATACCCTCTCTTTTTTAATTCAAATGAAAAATTAATTCCCATTCTTGAATATGCTTCTCTCAAAACATGTTGTGTGTAAAACATTGTTGGGCTCCATTGTACATCTGTTCCACCTTTGATTGAAAGCTCAAGTTTCTTTTGTGATATTGCTACTATTGGAATTAAAACTTGTAAAATTAGTGAAATACTTCCTGCTGTTCCTACGTCTTCAGATAGTTTTGAATTTTGAATTTCACCCGGAATGAATTTTAATTCTGTAGAGCCAATTTCATCACCAATAACTTTACAATCTGAAATTTTTTTTAGAACTTTAATTGCTAAAAGATGTTGAGGTTTTAATCCAGAAACTTTTCTATTCTTTCTAATATTTTCAATGTGAATTGGTTGTTTTGTAATACATGAAAGAGTAATTGCAGAACGGATTATTTGTCCTCCTCCTTCACCGTGTGCTCCATTAATTTTTAAAAAATCCATGATTTCTTCTTTATACGACTCTTTATGATAGTTTTTTAAAAAGAAATTTTCTATTCTTTTGTATGAATGGATTGCTAATAGGACGATTCCAACCTTTCCATTTGGGCCATCTTGAAGCATTACGATTTGCTTTATCAAAAGTTGATAAATTATGGTTAGGTTTAGGAAGCTCAAACAAGCCTACTGAAAAGAATAATCCTTTTTCAGCTGAGGAACGCAAAGAAATGATTCTATCCTCAATAGATGATTCAATGAAAGAAAAAATTTCAATCTATTTCATTCCTGACTTGGATAATCATGTTAGATGGATTGAAAAAATAGATACCATAGTTCCAGAGTTTGACATTGTATTTTCAAATGATGAATTGACTAATCATCTGTATTCAAAACGAGATGTCCAAGTAATGCCAATTCCTTTTTTGAAAAGAGATGAATTATCTGGAACAAATGTTAGGGATTTGATTATTAGCGATCAGAATTGGAATGTACTAGTTCCCAAAGGTACAGAAAAATTTTTGATATCTACTAATGCCAAAGAACGTCTAAAAAATCTCTAATTATAAATAAACCCCGTATAGTACTGACTGGTAGATAACACATGGAATATCTTTCAATGCTTCCAGGACCAACAAACGTACCTAATCGCGTTATGAGAGCAATGTTGGCACCAATCATCAACCACAGAAGCGATGATTTCGTAGAATTATACACAGATGTAGTTGACAAAACTCAACAAGTCTTTGAAACTAAAAATGATATTGTAGCATTATCTGCATCTGGAACTGGTGCAGTTGAAGCAGGTGTTGTAAACCTAGTCAAAAAAGGTGACAAAGTAATCATTCCAGTTAATGGTGAATTCAGTAATAGATTATCTCAATTAATTGAAGGTCAAGGAGCAAACGTTGTTAAACTTGAAACTCCTCCAGGACAAAATGCAACTTTTGATCAAGTAAAAGAAGCATTTGACAATAACAAAGATGTTAAAGCATTCTATGTTGTTCATAATGAAACTTCAACAGGAACAATGGTAAATTATCTCGATAAAGTATCTGATTTAACATCAAGAAATGATACATTCTACGTAGTTGACTCTGTATCACTATTAGGTGGAGCACCATTGCCAGTTGACAAATGGAATATTGATGTATGTATGACTGGAGCACAAAAAGCAATTGCAGCTCCTCCAGGAATTTCTCCAATCTCTGTTAGTCCCAGAGCTAAAAAATACATGCAAGAGAACCCACCAAATACAATGTATTTCAATCTAGCAAGATACTTCAAATATTATGATGAGGAAAAACACACTCCTTTCACACCAGCATTACCTTTACTTTATGCATATAGAGAAGCATTAGCAATCCTACTTGAAGAAGGGTTACAAAATGTATTCAACAGACACAAAGTTTGTTCAGATGCATTGTACTCTGGATTAAGTGCTATGGGATTATCTCCATTTGCAAAAGAAGAGGATCGTTCAATCTCTATTGTTGCACTAAACTATCTTGATGGTCTTGAAGACAAGACATTTAGAAATACACTTGCAAACAAATTCAAAGTTCTTGTTGCAGGAGGATTTGGAAATCTCAAAGGTAAAGTGTTCAGAGTTGGATGTATGGGTGAAGTTAGTCCATATCATGTAATGAGAACAATTTCCGCAATTTCATCAACACTAGCAATGATGGGATATGAAGTAGATGCTCAAGCAGGACTAAAGACTGCTGAAGAAAAACTAAAGTCTCTCTAAAACCCTGTTAACTTAATATAAGGAAATTCGAGACCGATCACATTGACTTTCGATAAAGGTTCACTAATCCTAGTTGATTATACAGCTAAGGTCAAAGATAGTGAGGAAGTATTTGACACAACTCTAGAAGATGATGCAAAAAAATATTCTATTCATGAGCAAAATGTCAAGTATCAACCAAAACTAGTTTCTATTGGTGAAGTTTCATATCCAGTTCTAAAAGGACTTGATGAAGCTCTTGCAAAAACAGCCGTAGGTGACAAACTTACAGTTGAAGTTACACCTGAGAAAGGATTTGGTGAAAGAGATTCTGGTAAAGTCAGAATGATTCCAATTAGAAAACTAGGTGAAGATGCTGAGAAAGTTTCTGTTGGTGATACAATTGAAGTTGATAACAAACGTGGAATAATTCGTTTTATTGGTTCAGGAAGAGTTCAGATTGATTATAATCATAGATATGCAGGAAAAACAATTCTTTTTGATGTAAATGTTCTCAAATCACTTGATGCTCCAAATGATAAAGTTGATGGAATTCTAAAAAATAGACTACCTGTAGAGGACTCAAAAATATCATTTGACTTGAAAGATAAAGAAGTAAGCATTACCATTCCTGAAGAAATTCTTCGTGCAGATGGTTTGCAAATTATGAAGCACTTTATTCAATTAGACATTTTCAAATTTGTTCCTACCTTAGAAAAAGTAAACTTTGTTGAAACTCATGTCAACAAACAAACTAAAGAAAAGAAACCTGAAACAAAAGAAAAAGCTCCTGAACAAAAGGCTGCTTAAACTAAATCACTTTAGTACTCTTTGCAAGACTTTTTGCCTTTCTTTCTGTCATTTCTACCTCTTTTAGAATTGTATATCTTTCAGGTCTCAAGTCTTGTGCAATAACTAATGCATCAATAATTTGATCTTCAGTTAAACCAATTTGTTTTGCCGTAGTTGGCGCTCCAACATCTTTTAGAGTCTTAACAATTTTTTTCCAATTCTGTCCTTGTAGTTTTGCAATCATGATGGAACCTATTCCGCATTTTTCTCCATGTAACCCCTTTCCTGGTGCAATTTTGTCTAAGGCATGTGAAAAGAGATGTTCTGCACCTGAACATGGTCTACTACTTCCAGCAATACATGAGGCAACTCCTGCACTAATCAAAGCTTCAACAATTACTCTTGCATCTAATCCATTTTTTGCATATTTTCTTGAATTATCAAGTACCATCATGGCACTCATCAGTGCTAATTCTGCTGAGTAAGTTCCATAATATTCGCCAGTTTTTTGATGACCTAATTGCCAATCTTTTACTGCAATGATATTTGCTATCAAATCGCCACAACCACTAGCAAGCAATCTCGATGGGGCTTTTTTGATAATATCTATGTCGACAAATACTCCTAATGGGGCAGTTGCAACAATAGAATGTGGTTTATCGCTTTTAACTGAAACAAATGGACTTGATACTCCATCATGTGATGCAGCAGTTGGTACACTAACAAATGGAATATCTAAATTAAAAGAAATTAATTTTGCCGTATCAACAGAACGTCCCCCACCAATACCTGCAATCATATCACTACGATCTTTTTTTACTTCTTTTTCAATTCTGTTTAGTGTGTCAATTTGATTATCTTTTGATGTATGCCATACAAACTTGATTCTTTTTATTTTCAATGATTTTTCAATTCTTTGTCTAAGAACTTTTTTTACATGAATTCCTGAAATAAGAGAAACTTTTTTTGGTTTGGTTAAATTATGCAAAAATTCTCCAAATTCATTTATGTTTTTCTCACCCACAACAATCTGTCTGGGCAATTCCATTGTGTGTGATTTCATGCGATCTTGATTTTTTGTCATTATTTATGATTTCAAGAGATCAAAAAGTTATTTAAAAGGGTGAAATGCCATTTACTTTATCTTAATAGGTGTATTTTTTGTCAAATAATGTCGAAGAAAAAATTCTGCACGGGACTACCACTGTAGGTATCAAGGCAAAGGACGGTGTAGTTTTGTGTGCAGATATGAGAGCAAGTGCTGGATACTTTATTGCAAACAATAACACCATGAAAATTCAAAAAATTGATGACCATGCAGGATTGACTCTTGCTGGCGGTGTAGCAGACGCACAAAATATTGTTGATATTTTACGTTATCATTCTAATCTTCATAGAGTTGAAAAACATGGACCAATCTCAATCCATTCACTTGCAAGACTTTGCTCATTGATCTTCCATCAAAATAGAGGCTATCCATTTATGGCTGATATTTTAGTTGGCGGTTATGATGCAGAAGGTCCTGCATTGTTTAATATTGACATGTTTGGTTCTGTTGAAAAGAAAGCATATGTTACAACCGGTAGCGGTTCACCAGTAGCTTATGGTTTACTTGAAGAAGAATACAGAGAAGATCTTACAGTTGAAGAAGCAAAAAAAATTGCTTTAAGAGCTGTAAAAGCAGCAATTGTTAGAAACATTGGTACCGGCGATGGAATTAACATCGCAATTATGAATAAAGATGGTTTCCGTCTTTTGACTGAAGAACAAAAGAAAGCAGTCATTGAACTTTAGTGATTTAATGCAAAGAAAACAACAACAAAAAGAATTACCTCCTAGCAGCCAGAATATAATGGCCACCATACTGCAAAGTATACCTAAAGAGGCAAATGTTACAAAAATTGAATATGAAGGACCACGAATTGCACTTTATACAAATGCTCCTCGATATCTGATGGAAAATAATGAAACAATTTCAAATCTTGTAAGTGTGATCAAAAAGCGAATTGTTGTTAGAACTGATGAGTCAATTAGAAAACCTGAAGATGATGCTAGAAAAATTATTGCAAGTCTGGTTCCAGAAGATGCCAAATTACAGAATACTCTATTTGATACTGCAACAGGTGAAGTCTCAATTGAGGCAAAACGACCTTGGTTGCTACAAAGAAATGCAAAAGAATTCAATCATGCTGAAGTTACTGAGCAAACAGGCTGGAAAATCCGTGTAAGAAAGGCTACAACTGTTCCATCTCGAACCATTCAAACAATTAATGCAACTCTCAAACAGGCTTCTACAGAAAGAAGCAAACAACTCAAACAAGTTGGCGATGAAATCTTTAGACCTAGATTAACTCAAAGAACAGAAGTTTCACTTTACACTCTTGGTGGATTTGGCCAAGTTGGACGTTCTTCATTATTATTATCTACACCTGAAAGCAAGATACTCATTGATTGTGGAATAAATCCTGGAGCACGTTCTCCAATGGATGCATTTCCTAGACTAGACTCTTTGAATCTTACACTTGATGATCTTGATGCTGTAGTTATTGGCCATGCACACTTGGATCACACTGGATTCTTACCTACATTATGTAAATATGGATACAAAGGACCAATCTATTGTACAGAACCAACACTACCTATGATGAATCTAATTCAATTAGATGCAATCAAAGTTGCAGCAGCTCAAGGAAGAACCCCAATCTACTCTGAACGTGATGTCAAACAAATCATGAGACAAACAATTACTTTGCCATATGGAACTGTAACTGATATTTCTCCTGATATCAAACTAGTTCTTGCAAATGCAGGTCACATTCTTGGTTCTGCATTGTGTCACTTTCATATTGGAAATGGTGATCACAACTTTGTTTATTCTGGTGATATTAAATTTGGAAAAAGTATTTTGTTTGAAGCTGCTAGTTGGAATTTCCCTAGAGTAGAGACATTACTCATAGAGAGTACTTATGGTCTTAAAGAAGATATTCAACCTAGTAGACAAGAAGTTGAATCAGCTTTCATTAATGCTGTAAACAATACTCTTGCAGACGGCGGTAAAGTTTTGATTCCTATTCCTGCAGTTGGCCGTGCACAAGAAATCATGATGGTGATTGATCATTATATGAAATCTGGCGAAATGATCGAGGCTCCTGTATTTACTGAAGGAATGATTTCTGAAGCTTCTGCAATTCACGAGTCATATCCTGAATACCTTGCACGTGAATTAAAACAAAAAATTCTTGAAACTGATGATAATCCATTTGATTCTGAATACTTCACAAATATTGAGCATGCAGATGCCCGAGAAGAACCTATGAGGGAAAACTCTCCTTGTATAATTTTGGCAACATCTGGTATGTTGGAAGGTGGACCTGTTTTAGAATATTTCAAAAATATTGCTCCTGACAAAAAGAGCAAAGTTCTCTTTGTATCTTATCAAGTAAATGGAACTCTGGGAAGAAGAGTTCTTGATGGATCTAAACAAGCAACAATGTTAGGAAAAGAAGGTAAAGTTGAAGTTGTAACGATCAATTGTGGTGTTGAGAAACTAGATGGATTCAGTGGACACAGTGATTACAACCAACTAATGTCATTTGTACAAAGACTAAGACCAAAACTTAGACGAGTGCTAGTTAATCACGGTGAAAGAAAGAAATCAGAAAATCTTGCTATGAATATTAGAAGAATGCATAGAGTTCCTGCTCATTACCCACAAATTCAAGAAGCAATAAAATTATTTTAGATCGTATTCTGGTTTCCAGATCTTTATGTTAGATGGAGCAACAATAATTCTTTCTTCACCCAATCTTGCAATATCTGCACCAGCACTTTTTGCAATAGAATACAATTCTTCTACAACCTTTCTAAGCTGTTCTACATCTTTTTGAGCTAGTGGTGTTACTCTAAGAATCAAAATCATATCTTTTTTGATATCTTCTTGAATCGAATGTACATCACTGATATCTCTGATGGTGATAGCCTTTAGGAATGTTGTATTTTCTTGCTTTTGCATTCTAATTGAAAATGCGATCTACTCCCTCAAAAACTCTTCCTTAGTTTTAACTAATTTTTTTAAAAATTCACGCCTAAATTCTGAATTTTATGTAATCTTCTTCTTCTATGCTTTTAGCACTAATTTCTTCACTAACGTCTCCATTTTTTACCAAAACAATTTCTGATTGATTTTTTGGAGCGTCTGAATATCTTAGAGTTACCGATGCAGCAAATTTTGTATGATCTTTTGCAGTCTTACCTCTTAGAATTGATGTCGGTCCAACATGATCCTTTGCTTCAAGTAAAATATCATTTGGTAATGCAATTGCTTTGATCATTTCATTTTCATCTTTATTTCTACCAACAACAAATTTTGTTTCTTCATCTAATCTGAAATGTCTTCCAATTTTTAACAAATCAATATCATTAATTGTTGGATTTTCAACATGATTGAAAAGATCTTTAGCTTTAATTCCAAATTGTGGTTCTGTTAGTAAACATCCTCCACCTGCATTAGGAGGATTTTCAATTCCATATTGTTTTGCCATGTCTAATTGATTTCTTCTTGTTCTGCCTCTAATCATTCCAAGGTTTTCTCTTTTGATCAATCCTTCTTTTTCAGGAATTGTTTCTGGTAACAATGCAGCAGATAGTGGTCTAACAATTTTTCCTACAAGATCTGATTCTTTTTCAATAGTTCTTAATGCAGGTCCATGTTGACTCATTGGACGTTGACCTAATACTTCTCCTGACACAATAAATTCTGCTCCAATCTCTTCCATGTGTTTTTTTGCTGCATCAAACATCATTGATCTGCAATCAATACACGGATTAAATCCAGCACCAATTCCGTGTTTTGGATTCTTTAACATCTCAATATACTCGTCACCAAGATACACTGTCTTCAAATTTACATTAAGATCATCTGCTCTTTCTCTAATTTCAAATCCACAACCTCTTCCACAATCAAAATCACAAAATGGAGTCTTTATCGCAACTGCAGAGACATCAAATCCTTGTTCCTGCATCATTCTAACAGCAAGCTGACTGTCTAGACCTCCAGACAATAATGCAACAACTTTCTTCTTCTCTTTTTCTTCAGTCACAGCGATCTAGGCTGAATTTCCATATACAAACTTTGCATCATACATAAATTGAGAAACAGGTTTTTTTGTGTGTGAAACAACGTAGAAAAAATCTACTGAAACACGCCCAAAAGATCGGCTGTGATACATTAGTTACATTTGAGCCTGAAAATCTCTTTTACATGACTGGATTCTGGGGTGAAGCAATAGGTCTGCTAGAAAAAAATGGGAAAACTACCATTATTGCTCCAGAACTTGAGGTTGGAAGAGCCAAAGATGAGTCTGACGATTGTGATGTAATTACAGCAGAACGTGGAACTGGACTTGTAACTTCACTTGTAAAGAAAATAAAGAGAAATCATGTTTGTACTGATTGCCAAAATTACTCTATAATGACATCTTTGAAAAAATCTGTCCCAAAAATAAAATCCTCTACAGAGCCATTTTACAATGCTCGTATAATCAAAGACGAAAATGAGATCAAAATTCTCAAAAAAGCATCCAAAATTATTGATGAAATGTTTGAAATCTGCTCAAAAAAGATCAAAGTAGACCAAAAAGAGTCTGAATTACAAACAATTTTGATGACTTATGCAATGGAACAAGAAATGTTTGACACTGGATACAAATCCACTTTGAACCCATTAATTATTGCTGGAGGTCCTAATGGTGCATTACCTCATGCACAAGTAACTCAGAGAAAATTCAAAAAAGGTGATCTTGTTGTAACTGATCTTACACTAAGATACAAGGGATATGTTTCTGATGCAACAAGAACATTTGCAATAGGAAATATCTCATCACAAGCAAAAGAAGCATATGAAATTGTTAAAGAATCTCAAAAGCTTGGACTAAAAGCTGTAAAACCAAATGCAAATTGTAAAGATGTTGATTTTGCATGCAGAAAATATATTGATGAAAAAAATTATGGTCAATACTTTATTCATTCAACTGGTCATGGAATTGGATTAGAGGTTCATGAACTTCCTACTGTTTCATACAGAAGTGATACAAAACTTAAAGAAAATATGGCAATTACTGTAGAACCTGGAATTTACATCGAAAATAAATTTGGAATACGAATTGAAGATTCTTTGATTGTTAAGAAAAACCCTATTGTTATGCACAAATTTACTAAAGATCTAGTTACAATTTGAGCCTAGGAAAACCTAACCACATCAATCACATGTTTTGAATCTGGATTGTTTGATGTAATTTCTTGAGACTCTACATTAACATTCCAATCAAAATTGATCTCACCCTTGTATGATTTGAAATTCAAAATAACATTATACTCATCTGAATTCACATTTGTAACTGACAAATCTAGAACTGTTTTCTTATGCCCGTAGATCTTTTCATCTGGATACTCTTCATCTATTTGATTTTTGATTACTTCTTTTACCGTCAACTTGGATTCAACTCCTGCATTATAGTTCAACAAAGTATCTGCTACCATTTGTTCTTCTCCTGATAGTTCTGGTAGACTGTTCTCAAAATTTTTCTCTGATAACACACTCTGAGCTGAAATCACAATTAATGCAACTGCTGCAAGATAAAATGGTGCTCTTTTTTTAAGAAATGCCTGTAAACCTTGCTTTTTTGGTTTCTCGACTTCATCTTTTTTCTTGTCTTTGGCCATTTTTCTCCTAATTTTCTAGTGTTTTGCTGTTAAAATTAAAACTTCCCAAGGAAATTGAATAATTCCATTCTTTTTTGTGTAGGGTTTTGTGTTTTCTTTAACCATCTCTTTGAGATCTTTTCTTTGAGACTTTTCAAGTGAATCTAGTTTTTCCTTAATCGGCTTTGCTACATATCTAAGATAATTACTCCAGTATTGCTCAAAAGTACCTGGACTGTATGGGAAATTGTAACTCTCTACTGTGATTTTTCTAAAACCTGCTTTTTTTATCTCGTCTCTGAGTGCTTTTTTGGTTCCAAATCTATCAAAATCAGGAGTTCCAGGTGGAACATAATTTGGGATAAATTGAGTTACTGCTTCAAAAATACTATCAAAATATGGGACTCTATCTGGATGTCCGTGCACAGATATTCCTAATTTACCTGATTCTTTGAGGCTATTTTTCATGTTTTTTAGAGCCTTTTGTGAATTTGGAAAGAAAAACAATGCATACTGGCATGTTATGATGTCAAATTTTTCTTTGAATGAGAAATTCTCAGCATCAGCATTTACAAATAATAGATTTGGAGATTTTTTATTCCATTTTTTTGCAACTTTAATTGCAGTAGTTGCTGTATCTGCACCAACCACAAATCCTGATTTTCCTACCTTTTGATTTAATAATTTTGTAACAACACCTGTTCCACTTGCAACATCAAGTATGTGATCTCCCTTTTTGACATCAATTAATTCAACTAGTTTTTTTGTACTCTGAAATGGTCCTTTTTTTGCAGTTGCCCATCTTTTATGATATCTTGGTGCAACTTCATTCCAAACTGACATGTTTCGTTTTTTATAATCAAATGGTTTGATTTTCAATTTTCTTTAAACTCCTTTAGATCTGATTTTAATGTTCTTCCTGTCTCATGAAAATATCTATGTTCTATCTCTTTTAGTTTATCTGCTAACTTGAAATTATCTGCATGTTTCTTTGATTGTTTATTTTTAATTTCTTTATATTGTGATACTAGTTTTCTTAATTCAGAATTTTTCATTTTATTTTCTTTTCAATTTCTTTTCTAATTATTTTTACAATCTTTTCTTTTTTCTTCCATCCTGATGTTATAGTGTTCTTTTCATCAACAATTATGATTTCATTGTTGTCTGGATTCTTTTGATATTTTGTTCCAATATCGTTTGCAATGATTAAATCAGCATTAGATTCTTTTAGTTTTGTTTTAGCTGATTTGATTAGGGCAGATTTTGATAGATTGGTTTCTGCCTTGAATCCAACTAGTATAACATTTTTTTGGGATTTTTTTACTTGATCGATGATTTTTGGTGCTTTTTTGAGCCTAATTGTGAGTAATTTTTTGTTACTTTTTATCTTGGATTTTGATGGTTTCTCGGGAGTATAATCTGATGCAGCTGCTGCCATAATTACAATATCATATTTTTTCTTTAGTTCTTTTTTTGTTGCATCAAGCATCTCTTTGTTTGTTGTAACATTGATTATCTTCGTCCCTTTTGGCGGTTCTTGATTTCCTGGGCCATAAATTAAAGTGACTTTGGCTCCAGCTGAAATTAATTCTGAAGCTAACAATACTCCTGTTTTACCTGAACTAAGATTTGTTATGACTCTAACCGGATCAATGTATTCTATTGTAGGTCCTGCAGTCATTAGCACTTTTTTGTTTTGTAGTATGGATGAAAATCCAAATTTCTTTAGTACAAAATCTAAAACATCTTCTGGTTCTGGTGCTTTAGCTTTTCCCTCAATCATTTGTGGAGAAAGAAATTGAATTTTATTTTTTAGAAACTCTATATTCTTTTTTACAGCTGAATTCTCATACATTGATTCGTGCATTGCCAAACACATCAAAATTGGAATTTTAGCGCCAAATCCTACAGTTAATACTGTTGAAATTGGAGTATCATCAATACCATTTGCAAGTTTTCCTAGTGTGTTTGCAGTAGCTGGATATACAATTACTAGATCTGATTGGTTATAATCAGCCAATTTTATGTGCTCTAGTTTACCTGTAAGTTTTGTAATTACATCATTCCCTGTAGCCCATTTGAAATAGTCAGGCTGAATTAGTTTTGTTACTGCCCTACTTGCTACACATGTTACATCTGCACCATGTCTCATAAGCAGTCTTGCAAGCTCTATTGCTTTGTATGCTGCAACACTTCCAGCTACACACAAAACAATTTTTTTCCCTGTTAACTCTACACCATGTGAAGAAACAATATCTAATGATGGGTGATCATTTACTTTCTTTTTAACTACCAATTTGCTCACGTAATTTTTTTAGTTCTTCAGGATCCATTGAAAACCAATTTTCTTCTGCAGGAAATGTACTTGATTCTACATCATTTTTGTAATCTTCAAGGGATTTTACAATGTCTTCAGATAAATTCATGTATCTTTTTGCGAATTTTGGCTTTATCTTATCATACATTCCAAGTAAATCTTGAATAACTAGTACTTGTCCATCACAATTTACTCCTGAACCAATTCCAATTGTAGGAACACTTACAGTTTCTGAAATTATTTGTGCAACTTCGTGGCTTACCATCTCTAATGCAATACTAAACACTCCAGCTTCTTCAAGCTCTTTTGCATCTTGAATTAACTGCATTGCAGAATCTTTTGTTTTTCCTTGTACTTTGTAACCTTGTGAAAGCATTGTTGTTTGTGGTTGTAATCCAATATGTCCCATTACAGGAATTCCAACATCTACAATCGCACTAATTGTTTCAGCCATAATTGAACCACCTTCTAGTTTTACAGCATCAGCTCCTGCCTTGATTAGTCTGCCTGAGTTGTTTATTGCATCTTCTATACTTGCTTGATATGACATGAATGGTAAATCTGCCACTAGTAATGCATTGTTTCGTGCTCTGCTAACTGCTTCAGTAAACATGCACATTTGATCCATTGTTACAGGAATTGTATTTTCATAACCCAGCATTACCATTCCTGCACTATCTCCAACTAACATAACATCAATACCTGCCTTGTCACATAATGATGCTAAAGTATAGTCATAACCAGTAATTACTGAAATTTTCTTTTTTTCTTTTTTCATATTTACAATATCTTGTACTGATTTATGCAACTCTTGCCCTCCTTGTTAGATTATTTTTAATTTGAACTACATTTTCTGTTAGATTTTTCTTGTTATCAAAATCTGAAATTATTTTTTCCAGACTCTTTTCGTTTCTTTTTCCTAGCTTTTTTGATTGAGAAATTAGTAATTCTATTGCTCGTGTTACATTATCTACAATTGTAATGTTGGCAGTTTGTGAAGTTCTTGAAAGTGGATTTAGATCAAATGTTATGACTGTTTTTCCTGCATTTCTTAATGCCATAGTTCTGTCCCCATCTTCTAGAGGAACAACTACGACATCAGCTGCAAAAATTCCATCTTTGTCTACAATTCTTCGTGCTGAATCAATTCCTGGTAATTTTGTTGAATTTGTTGAATTTGTACCTAGAATCTCTTTTGCTCCATTTTTTTTGAGAGTTTTGATGATCGCTTGCTTTCTCTTTTCATTAGTATAGAATAGATTTACCTCAAGTTTAGCCTTGATTTGCTTTGATAATCTAATAATCTCCTTTGGGCACAGGGCTGCAACATTTCCATTAACTGAGATAACTGGTTTTTGAGCCTGGAGTAACTGTGCAGCTGCTGCCTTTATGGCACGTTTTGCAGCCTGATTTGTCTTTTCTCCAAGTAAATAATCAAATGCTTCTCCTCGTCCTTGAGCCAAAAGTCCTTCTTTTGCTACTAGACCCTTATCAAATCCAGTTACTAATTTTTCACGAATTAAAAGTGATTTTGCCCTTGGATGTGACTTTGGAATTAATGTCATCAGACTTCAATTAATTATTTAGAACTCTTGCTCCGATATTGTCTAGTTCTGAATTTATTATTACGCCATCAGAATATTTTTCTAAAATTTCTAAAACTTTATCTTCGTCTTCTTTTGGAATCATTGAAAAAATTGTTTCTCCAAAAAGCGCAATTCCACATTTCATTCCATTCTGAGTTAATTCGTTTACAATTTTTTGCATTCTAGGTGTCATCACATCTACATATTTTGCAAATTCTAATGACATATCCTGAAAGTGTTGATAATCTTTTGATTCTAATAATCTATTAACCATCTTTCCGCCAAGTCCATTAATCTGAGAAAGTCTTTCTTTGATGAATTTGTTAGTTGAAATTGGTGAAAAGCAAATCATGATAACTGAAATTTTATCTGTAGAAATTTTTTCAACTGTTCCAATTCCTGGAGCTCCTGGTTTTACACGAACTTCAAAGCCTCCATGAAATGATGCTAATACATCCCCTAATCCAGTTTTACAATTAACTTCTGCATTGTGTGCAATTTGTCCAATTTTATTTTTTTCTAATTTTGTATCAAGTGCTTGATCTAATGCAAATGATAATGATAATGCAACAGCACTACTAGAACCTAAACCATATCCAACAGGAATTGAAATCTCATGTTCAATATCAAAGAATTTATCTTCAAAGTTTCCAATTTTTAGAAATTCGTTTAATACAAATTCTGAAACATCTGTTTTGTCAGATTGATATCCTTTTGTTGTAATCTTGAAATTTGAATCATGATTATTTTTTTTATCAATTGTTACTCTAGTTGTAACACCTTGTTTGATTGAAAATCCTGCCCCCATTGAGCCTAAACTTTCTAACTTATCCTGATTATTTTCCAAGTGAGCCTTGAAGAAACCTGTAATGTGTGCAGGACAAAATGCTGTTCCCTCCATTGATCTGGGTTTAAATTTTACACAAAATATAAGAATATGGCTTAAATTAATTAAATTAGTATAAATTGACTAAATTTGTTAGACGCCTACAAAGAATTGGAAGTAGCATTTTAGTGTCTCTTCCAAAGGAATGGGTTGATGCAAACAATCTAGACAAAAGCAGTCAGGTTGAGATTGAAACTGGTCAGGATAGCATCTCAATTTCTGCAAATAAAGAAACTCGCCCAACAAAAGAACTTGTAATCTCATACCCATTGCCAAAAGAAGAAAACATTGTAGCTGACATTACAGGTGCTTATCTTTTAGGATATGATATTATTGAGATTGCTTCTGATTCTACTATCCCTGGTGAGGACCGAGAAAAAATTCGTAATTCTATGAGAAGACTTGTTGGAATGGAAATAATTGAAGAAGATGCATCACATGTCAACATGCAGTTTTTATTAGATTCAACTACACTTAATCCTGAAAAAATACTCAAACGTATGAGTTCTATTGCAATTGGAATGTATGATGATGCAACAAATGGATTGATTGCAGATGATAAATCAAATTTACAAACATTATCAAAACGTGATGCTGAAGTAAATAGACAATACTTTTTACTTGTAAGATTAATTCGTAGCACCCTTGTTGATAAGAGATTGGCAAATGCATTTAATTTAGAAAATATTGATGTTCTTGATTATAGAGTTGCAGCAAATGTTCTTGAAAATACTGGTGACTCTATTGTAGAGCTATCTGATTTTATCTATAATTCATCTTTGTCAAAAGAACAATACAAAAAAATCCATGATGTTGTCAAAAATTTTAATCAATTAGCAGAAAAATCAATTGATGCTTTTACAAAACCTGATAGACTTTTAGCAATCGAAGCCATATCTTTGCATAAAAAATTTGAAGAACAACTTTCTAATCTTAGAACATCATTAGGTAACAAAAAAGAAATCCCAATCGATTTTCTTGATATGGTGTTTATGTTTGAGAGAATTGCTCAATCTTGGGCTGATGTTGCAGATCTTGTACAACCAATCTATAATGAATAGTTAGTATAGTTTCTTTTTTGCAGCATACGTCAAAACTGCACATATTGTCTTTGAATCTTGAATTTTTCCAGACTTTATCATACTGAGTAGTTTTTTCATGTCTACTTTTTCTACTGATAGGATTTCATCATCATCAAGTGTCAAATCTGCAATTTTCTTTAGTCCTGAGGCTACAAAGCAGTGAATTATCTCAGAATTGTATCCAATTGAGGGATAGTACGTGATTAGAGGCGTCATTTTCTTTGCTCTATATCCTGTCTCTTCTTCTAATTCTCTGAATGCGCATTTGATTGGCTCCTCCTTCTTTTCTAATGTACCTGCAGGTATCTCAAGAACATAACCATGTGGAAATCTATGTTGTTTTACCAAAATGACTTTTTTGTCTTCATCAAAAGCAAGCATTGCAGCAGCTCCTCTGTGCTCTATCACTTCTCGTTTTACTTTTCTTCCTTCGATTTTTCCATCATAAACACTAAGACCTAAAATTTTTCCTTCATAGATCTTTTTTCTCTTCATATACTTTTGAAGAGATTATTATTATTTAATTTGTTTGATATGAAAGATGTAATTTTGGAGATTTTTTTGATTCTGTAATTGATTTTTTCATCCAATTTGTGTAAAATGAGATTTTTTTAGGAATAAACAAATCTGCTGATTTTACATTTTTACTTGTTCTAATTTTTTGTGTTAGTTCATCCATCTTGAATATACTGTCGCTATACAAGAATAATACAATTTGATTTTTTGCAATAAATGGAATTTGTAAATAAGATTCTGAAAATGTATCATTCAAGTTTTCTAATGTTTCTTTCAAATCCCCGTCAACCCATGAAAGTACTGCGTGAGGAATAAAATCCTCAATTTTTGTTGGGTCATAAATTAAAGTGAATTGAAAACCATCATTTTTATGTAATTTTTCTATAGATCTTGTTACAGTCTTAGTTGATAGATTTGTATTCTTTGCAATTTTTTCAATTTTTTGTCTTGGTTCTTTGATTAATTCTTCTAAAATTTCTAAATCTGTTTTTGTTAAATTAGATTTGAATACTGAATTTTCAGCTTCAAAAATTGACAACACTCTAAGATCTTTCATGAGTTTTTTTGCAAGTTCAATTTTTTGTCCTAAATTTTCTTGAACTGCAATGCCACATACTGTTACACCGCCAACACATGGAACTACAATATATGGTTCGCCTACTAGACTAACTTGTTCTAAAATTTCTTGAACATTTTCTCCTGATACTACAAAGTACAATACGCCATGACCCAAAATTGGTGGCTCAATTTTGAGGAAAAATTTCTCAATAATTCCACTATCTTGCATTTTCTTTATTCTGACTCGAACTGCTCCTCCTGAAATTCCCAATTCTTTTCCAATCTGTCTGTCAGATTCTCTGCAATTATTGAGCAATCTACTCAAAATTTTCATATCTAAATTGTCCACTTTGTCATCTCCAATACTATTCTACAATTCATAGATAACTAATATCATATAAAATTGTCTATATTGTTAGCACTATGTATCATAGACATTAAATATCAGACTATTTTAATGATCTCGTGGAATATCGATTAACATTAGCAAAAAGAATGCTATTCAACAAAAAAGGAAGTTTGATTGGAGCAGTTTTAGCTGTTACAATTGGAATTTTAGTAATTCATGTAAATTTTGTAATTTTTCAAGGATTGTTTGATGCAATTGTTCGAGATATTAGTGATTATAGAAATGGCGACATTCTTGTAACTGATGAAGTTGACTATATCGATAAATCTGATTTATCTGTTGTAAGTTGGTTTGAAAGAATTCCTTATGTGGAGGCGGCCACACCGCGGCTTTCGTCAACTGCCGAAATGAATATGACAAAAAATGGAAAACTAGTTGAAGAATCACGTGTACCTTTAGTTGGTGTTGATCCTTTCAGAGATATTAGAGCATCAACTGTTCATGAAACTATTGCAGACGGAAGTTACGTTTTTTCAAGAAATTCTATTGTATTAGGTTCTAATGTTGCAAGAGATCTTGGAGGAGCTCAAGTTGGTGACAGTGTAAAAGTTCTGGTAGTTGATAGATGGGGAGAAGATCAAATTAGAAGATTCACTGTTTCAGGAATTGCAAAGTCCCCTGGAGGTCAAGGATTTGATTATACTGCAGTTATTCATATTGATACTTTACGTGACATGATGAATAGACAAGGTGATACAGGATCTTTTATGGTAAAACTAAATGATCCTACAAAAGCATATGAAATAAAAGAGTTTTTTTTACGTTCATTTCCAAATGATGATTTTAAAGCTGAAACAATAGAAGAATCAGCTGAAGAACAACTAGCAGGTTTTAGATCTGGTATTGCAATGATTAACATGATTGGTTACTTTGGAATGATGTCATCAGCTTTTGCTATTGTAACAATTCAGATGATGCTAGTAAATGGAAAAACTCGTGAAATTGGTGTTATGAGATCTATTGGTGCTAAGAGAAAAGATATTCTAATTATTTTTATCTTCCAAGGAATGATTATTGGTGCAATTGGTGCTGGTGTAGGCACGGCTGCAGGCTTGGGATATACTTTCTATGCAAAAGAAACTAAAATGTCCTTTAACAACAGTTTGCCTCTTGAAGTAAGCTACAACTGGGAGAAAATTATTCAAACTGCCTTGACTTCATTTATTCTGGCAATTATTGCGTCACTTTATCCGTCGTATAGAGCAACCAAACTATTACCTGTGGAGGCGATGAGAACTGTCTAAGGTATTAGAAATTAACAATTTATCTAAAATCTATGGAGATGGAGAAAATAAAGTCAAAGCTCTTGATAATGCAACTCTTTCAGTTGAACAAGGTGAAGTTGTTTTAATTGTTGGAAGTTCTGGTTCAGGAAAATCCACATTACTTAATTTGATTGGTTTACTTGACCGCCCTACAACTGGAAAGATCTTCATTGATGGAGTTGATACTACTACTCTTGATGATGACAAAATCTCTTCATTTAGAAATAAGAAGTTAGGATTTATCTTCCAATTCTCAAATTTACTTTCTGATCTAACAGTTCTAGAGAATGTTTTGTTGCCACGACAAATTGGAGGAACAAATAGTACTGCTGAAAAAGATGCAAGAGATTTGCTAAAAGCAGTTGGATTAGAAGATCAAATAAACAAACGTGCAAATAAAATTTCTGGTGGCCAAGCTCAAAGAGTAGCAATTGCAAGAGGCCTCGTTAACAACCCTTCAATTGTTTTAGCTGATGAGCCAACAGGAAATCTTGATTCTGTTACATCTGAATCGATAGTTCAACTAATGAAATCTATGGCAAAAAAACTCAATCAGACATTTGTTATTGTTACACACGATCGTCAACATTTTGGAGATGTAGACAAAGTTATCACAATAAAAGATGGTAAAGCCTTTGAAGGTGACATGCCATCTGAAATGGAGGTTTTAGCATAATGAATCAAAAACTACTCTTTTTGTTACTCTCTTTCATGTTAGTTCCACTCTTCATAGGAAATTCCTATGCACAAATCACATCTGGTGGATTTGGAGATTCTCCATTTGAGAGAGACTTTGGTGATGTCAAATTCTTGGATGCATATTTTGGTACTGTAGGCCAAAAAATTGAAGTTGAAGCTGGAGATAGTAATGTTCCATTTACTGTAGTATTTGCAAATGTTGGAACCCAAGACATTACAGGGATAAAGGGACAATTGTCATTGCCATTTGGATTTTCAGCATCTGATGGACCAGGTTCAATAATTAAAGCTGATAGTGATTCAAACTCTCTAGCTGGTGAAAATTTCCATCTAACATTCTTTGTAAATATCGATCAGAATGTAACTATTCAACAATATCCTGGAACAGTAAAGGTTGATTATTCTAGATTAAGAGAATCTGGTGTTAGAGCTGCATTTGAAGACTTTCAGTTTAAGGTAACTGGTGATAGTGTGATAAACGTAAGAGCATTAGAACCATTTCTTACCTCCTTGAAAACAAACAATGTTGTAATTGAAATTGCAAATGATGGTACCGCACCAATATCTAGTGTAGATATTGTTGCATCAAACACTCAAACAGAACGTGCATCTACTGCCTCTTCAACTACCAATGTGGAAAATGTTGTAATTTTAGAATCAAATTGGGATGTTGGAAACATTGCACCAAAATCTGTTAGACATCTTACTGCAACAGTCTATGTTCCAGAAGGACTAAAAGATGACACTCTTAGAATCCCTTTGACCATATCATTCTATAATGCACATGGTGATCAACAGACAATTTCAAAAATTGTAGACTTTTACATTAAAGGATTGATAGACCTTACAATCTTCAATATTGATGTAATTGAATTATCTGGAACACAGATGGTTATAGGAGAGATCATCAATGAGGGAAATGAAGATGGTTTATTTGGATTTGTAAGTATTGAGCCTAGAGGTGACTCTAACATCAAGCCAGATACTCAATTTATTGATGAAATTGAGGTAGATGCACCTGTGCCATTCAACATTCCAATTGAGTTTGACGGTGAGCCTGAATATGGAGAACATGACATTACAATTACTGTAAGATACAAAGATGGAGTTCGAGATGAGCTCTTTGTTGTTGAAGAGACTACTATTATTGTAAAGGAACCTACAAATGATGATGAATCTGCTCCTGATTCTTCAATGATCATAATTCCAGTTGTAATTGCTATTGCTGCAGGAATTTACATAATGCGTAGGCGTAAAAAAACTGTAGCTTAAACTGATGATTAATTTTTATTATTATTTTGGAGAAATAAAGTCATCAAAAATGAAAATAAGTATTGTTATTATCATTGCAGCAATCGTGATTGGTGGTATAGTTGCCATCTCTGGTTTTATGACAAATCAACAAATTAGTGATATTCCTGAACTTTCAGAAATTTCTGATCAGTATGTGAAACTAGAAAAGTACAAAAATGAATTAGAAAAAATCAATCAATACAATCTACAAGTTTTAGAAGACTTGGAAAACCAAATAAAAAATTCTGATAATGAACAATTGGAACAAATCAACGAAGAGATCGAAGTTGTAAAACGTGTAATTAATGATAACAAGGGAGAACTTGAACAGGTAATTCAAAGATTATCTGAAATGGAATCTAATCCTTGATCTGAAAATCAATTCAAAACTTATATCGTAATTATGTCCTATTAAACTGGGAATCAGATATGGCAAAGGGAATATTTCTATTTCTAACTGGTAGTATTGTGGGATTTATTACAACCCCACTATTGTAATTTTTCTAAATTCATATAGTAATTATCAAAATCATAACTATTGGAAACCCATAGAAAATTAACAATAATTGGTTCTATTTTGTTAGTTGCAACATTTTTGATAAACAATTATCATCAAGAAGTCCATCCTGGAGTTGGATTCAATTATGCATATGCAACTGGAATTGGAATGCTTGTAGCATTTGCAGCTAGTTTTGTAATATTTACAAAAGATAGGCTCAAAAATTAATAGAGTATTTTGTTTTTTACACTAAAAATATAAGCAATTACTCGATCTTGCGATCATGCCATTTGATGAGATTGAAGTTCCAAAAGAATTACGTGAATTCATGATTGATGGAGCTGAAGAAACTGTTCTTGGACAAACAAATGGTGCACTAAAACAATATCGTTATGGAAATTTACACATTAGAGAGTATGATGACAAATTTCTAGTACATACTGACAAAATTGATCCAAGAAAAGATCCTATTGGTCATCTTGTTTATGATGCACCAGAAGTATTGGTTGGTTTAGCATGTGCAATTTTTGGTGGTTCTACAATTGGAAAATCTATTTTTAATAATAATTCAAAAAAACTTTCTTTAACATCGGGATTGATTTCATCAGTTCTCTCTGGATACATTGGGTATGTTGCATCGAAAAAGATCAAAGACTATCTGGAGTAAATCATGTCTGCTGGAAGAACAATCTATGTGCTAATCAAACTTTTACCATCAATTTTGGCTCTACGTAAAGATAGAAAAAAATGGACACAACAAGAAAAAAACACAATTGATTCTGAGCAATTTAGAAAAAATGCAAGAAAAGCCCTTGATACTTTTGTCTCATTGGGGCCTGTGTACATCAAACTAGGTCAATGGCTCTCATCTAGAGCAGACATTCTACCTCAACCATATCTTGAAGAACTATCAAAACTGCAAGACAGTGTTCCTTCTGCACCATTTGAACAAGTAAAACCAATCATCGAAAAAGATCTAGGGCCAATTAATGAAAAATTTGATGATATTGACACAAATTCCATTTCTGGAGCCTCACTAGGCCAAGTTTACCGTGGTTCCATTTCTGGACAGCAAATTGTAATCAAAGTAAAACGCCCTGGCATTGAACAAGTTGTAAGAGAGGATCTAAAAGTTCTCAAAAAAATACTCCCACTTGCTTTGAGATTTGTTGATCCTAATCTCAGGTATTCAGCAAAAGCAATGCTTTCTCAATTTATTGAAACCATAAAAGAAGAGATGGATTACACAAACGAATCTCAAAACCTGAAAAAAATCAAACAAGATATGGAAAACAATGACAAAGTAATTGTTCCTTCAGTTTATGATGATTATTCTTCAAAAAATGTTCTAACTATGGAATATCTGCCAGGAATTAAGGTCACAAACGTTAAGGAACTTGATGAGAAAGGTGTTGATAGAGAACAGTTAGTAATTGATGTTCACAAGGTCTTTTTTACTATGCTTCTCAAACATTCACTTTTTCATGCAGATCCTCATCCAGGAAATATCTCAGTAACTGATGATGGAAAATTAATTCTCTATGACTATGGTATGGTTGGTAGAATAAACAATGAAACCCGATACAAACTCATCAGACTATATCTTGCACTAGTTGAGAAAAATCCTCCTAGAGTAGTTAATGCAATGGCAGAACTCGGAATGCTCACTCCTGAATATAACCGACAAGTTATCGAAAAAGGAATTGAGCTATCAATTCAGGCAATGCATGGAAACAAACCTGATGAGATGGAAGTTCAAAGCTTAATGGAGCTTGCAAATCAAACAATGAGTAAGTTCCCCTTTGTTTTACCAAAGAATTTGGCTCTCTACATGAGGATGGCATCAATAATTGAAGGAATCTACAAGACACATGATGTTGATTTCAAGTTTGTCAAAGTTCTAAAAAATATTCTTCAAGAAGAAAACATGATTCCAAAGGCATACGTTGAAGAACTAAAGATATCCTTTGACAAGTTTGCAAAATCAATTGATTCTGCATTACGCTTAGGACCTGAAATGGAAAAGTTCATGGATGAAGCTAAACTTTCAATGCACAGAAAAAAGCCAATGGTATTTCTTGGTGGAAGTATTTTTGCATCTGCAATTTTTATTGGTTCAGTGTTATTGTATCAAACAAATGAAACCTTTGGTATTTCTGGAATGATTGCTTCTGGTCTAATAATGATAGGTTCTGCAGTTTTTAGAAAACACTAATTTTATTCTATTGAGATATCTTTTCCTTTCTTAGTTACCGGAATCAATAGTGTTAACACACCATCTTCGTATTTTGCTGAATCAATTTTTTCTTCACCTTGTTTGATGTCAATTGGAAGTCTGATTTTTTTGTCGATAATATTTGGTCTTTGTTTTGAAATCAATGATTCAGATTCTTTTTCATCTACTTCTTTGCATGCTTGAATTGATAGAATATCTCCACATAGTGTTAGTTTGATATTCTTTTTTGAGAATCCTGGGATGTCAATAACCACTTTGAGATTATCAGAATTTAGATACATGTCAATTGGTGGTAAAACAAATTCGTAAAATTCCCGTGATTTGTTTCCGATTTCTTTTATCACTTCTTTTACTAGTCCCATTTCGTGTTATGTGGAAAATTTTTGGTTATAAACCTTGAGAGAAATTTTAGTTTTAACAAAAAAGTTTAGGATGATTTTGAGCCTTCTAAAACTCCAGAATCTCCGTGAATTCTATCTATATGCTTTGAAAGATCATCTTTACTCTCAAAAATTGATTCACAATAAGGACATGAATATTCTTCAGCCATACATGGGATTCATTTAAGCTGATATTAAACAATTCGAAAGTTTATTCATCATCAACATCTTCATCCCTATCAGGATCAAGAATTCCTAAATGATAAAGAATTAAAAAATTAGATTTCATTTTAAAAAAAAACTAAAGAAATAGACGCTGTGTTCCTCTAGAGTGAACTATCACTTTTGGATTGCGCATTTCAATTCTTGGAGTTTTTTCTATCCATAATGATGATGTGCCTTTTGATGCGGAAACTCTCATGCCTTGATTTTCTTTTGAAACCAGAGATTTGAGATCTTTGGTGTTCCCAAACCATCTGTTATGTGATGCTTCAGATTCTGTAAATGCTGTACCTTTGTTAGTACATATTCTTACCTTACTCATACCCTCATATTTTCATTTAAGAATATAATCGTACCTTAGTAAATTATAGTGATGTTTGAGTAAAATTTTTTCTATAAAGCATTACACTGCATTACAAAAATTGTACAGCTTAGCCTCAAAAAATTATTTGGAATTAAAAATCCTGAAAATTGAATTTTTTTATTAATGCTAATAATTGCAAATTTGTGCAACTTTTCGTTCCTGAAACCAAATTTTTACTGCAAACAATCTTGATAGATTTTTAATTAATCAATTTCTCTGTCTTGGTAACTTATGATAATTGTAATTGAAGGTGGAGATCAGGCAGGTAAATTAACACAATCCACCTTACTTGAAAAGGCTCTCAAAAAAAGAAAGATAAAGACAAAACTCTTCCATTTTCCTGACTATTCAACTCCTGTGGGAAAGGAAATAAGAAAATATCTTGATGGAAAAAGAAAATTTCCACCTCAAGTAATCCACTGCCTTTTGGCTGCAAATAGATGGGAGAAACTAAACCAAATTCTCCAAGCACAGGAAAAAAATTCTGTTCTTATCATGAATAGATATTACCACTCAAATCTTGTTTATGGTTTGGCAAATGGACTGAAACAAAAATGGTTAGAGAATCTAGATGCTGGACTACCAAAAGCAGATCTTGTTATTCTACTTGATGTCACTCAGAAAGAATCCTTTAGCAGACAAAAAACCAACCGAGATAAATTTGAAAAAAATGAAGAATTTTTGAGAAAAATTTCTAAAATCTATAAAACTACTGCAAAGAAAAAACGCTGGAAGATAATCGATGCATCAAAATCTAAACAAGAAGTACATGAAGAAATAATGAAAACGTTCTCAAAGAAAATAGGATTATGAAAAAAAACTATCTAGACATTATAGATCCGATTCATGATTTTATTCGAGTATATGACCATGAATTATCAATAATTGATAATCCTATTTTCCAGAGATTAAGAAGAATTAGACAATTATCTGGTGCACATCTGACATATCCTGCAGCTCAACATACAAGATTTGAGCACTCTCTTGGAGTCATGCATATTGCAAGTCAGGCAGGAAACGCATTAAATGAAAAAGGATTTTTCAAATCTGATGATATTGAAATTCTCCGATTAGCTGGTTTATTACATGATATTGGTCATGGACCATTCTCACATCTATTTGAAGAAATTATTCAAGAAAAGAAAATTTCTCATGAAGATTTTGGCAAAGAGATTATTCTAAAATCTGAAATTGGTGACATCTTGACGAAAAATGGCTTTGATAAAAAACTTGTAACAAAAATCGCATTTGGTGATTCAAAATTTCAATATATGAACGAGATTGTTTCAGGTGCTCTTAGCGCAGATATGATGGACTATCTGCTTAGAGATGGTTATTTTACAGGAGCAGAACATGCAAAAATAGATCACAAAAGAATTACACAATCACTTGATGTTCATCAAAAGAAACTTGCATTGGAACGCTCAGCTCTCTATTCATTTGAATCAATGATGCATTCTAGATATCAAATGTTCAAAGCAGTTTATTTCCACAAGACAGTAAGGGCAGCAGAAGTAATGTTGCTTGAAGCCTTAAGATCTTCAGATGATGAGTTTGGATTCTCTACTTTTAATCTAGATGAGTTTATTCAGCTAACTGATGAATACGTACTCTCTAGTTTGCTTTCTTCAAAAACTTCAAAACTAAAAAGAGCAAGAAAGTTTGCACAAGATTATCAAAACAGAAAATTGCTAAAATGTGTATTTGAGAGCATTTTGACAAGTCAAAAGAACCTAAAGAAAATAAAAACAGATGAACTAAGATCTGCCATATCCAAAAAATCCAAAGTTGACGAAAATGAGATTTTTGTTGATAGTTCTGTAACTCCCTCTATTCCACTTGCCCCTTCAAAAAACGAGTCAAAATCAGTAATTCTGATTACAAATGAGGGCGGTAAATCCTCGGCAAAAGAGATGCCTATATCTGAAATACCTGTAGTTTCAGCAATTTCAGGCTTCATGAATATACTGAGAATCTATACTCATCAAAAGAATAGAAAAAAAGTTGAAATTGCCGCAAAATCCATCATTGGTGAACTAGAGTGAAAAAAAGAATTGTAATCAAACTATCTGGCAGAGTTTTTGCCATGGATAATGTTAAACTCCTCAAAGATTGGGCAGAATTTCTAGTAAAAATCAGTAAGGTCTGTCAGCCAATCATTATTGCTGGGGGTGGAAACATTGCAAGACACTACATTAACCATGCAAGATCTTCAGGAGCTGATGAGTCAACCCTTGATGAATTAGGAATTGAGATTTCTAGATTAAATGCAAAACTGCTAATTTATGCTCTAAAAAACAAAGCATATTCTCATCCACCAACTACTTTGCAAGAAGTTAGACATGCAGTAGATGATGGATTAATTGTAGTTGCTGGAGGCCTTCATCCTGGTCAAAGCACTAATGGTACTGCTGCATTGATTGCAGAAAAAGTAAAAGCTGAACAATTCCTTAACGCCACTGATGTTGATGGGGTATATGACATGGATCCTAACAAATTCAAAAAGGCAAAAAAATTCAAACGAATTGAATTGAAAAATCTCAAGAACATGCTAGTTCATGAGGATTCTGTAGCAGGAGGGTATGATCTAATGGATATAGTTGCCCTGAAAATTATTGAACGCTCAAAAATCAAAACAAGAATTCTCAAAGCAAGTCCAAAAATTATTGAAAAAGTCATTAAAGGCGGTAATTTGGGAACCGAGATAATTATTCCAACAAAATAATTCTAAGATTCATTTTGAATTGTAGGTCTGGTTTCAGTCCATATCAGGATCTCTTTTCCAGGATATTCTTCAACTCCTGAATCTCGAAGTTTTTTGTAGATTGCCAAGGCCTCATCTTTTTCTAATGCCTTTGATTGAGTCTTGGTATATCCATCCTTGTCTACTATAATTGCAACATGTCCTTCATCTGATTTCACAACTGCCGTAAAATCTTCATCACCTACCGGTTGGAATTTTCCATCCACCTTCTTTGTAGTCAAAGTCAGCATTCCAAATCCTGCTGCCTCAAACATCTTCATTTGAGACTTTCCTGCTCTTTGTTTTCCTTGTTGAACTGCCTGGAAATACTGCATAATTTTTCTCCCCTCCAATGGTATAATAACTATCTCAACATTTAAGAAATCAAAGGAGTTTGCAAGAGTTATGAATCCTAAAATTTTTGTTGGAGTTGCAATGGCTGCACTTGCTGCAGTATTAGGTGGAATTTTACTTATGGGACCATCCATTGATATAGAATCTCCACAAATGTCTGGGAATTCAGACGTTCAACAAGTAAGACCTCTTGAAATTGAATTAGAAGAGATTGTTGTTTCAAAAATTTCTGAACGTTCTGCAACAATTGATGTTGCATTTGAAATTAAAAATCCTAATGACCGTTCTATGATTGTTACAACAATGGATTATCAATTGTACGAAACAGGATACTCTCATTCTGAACAACTTGGTGGAGGACAAATTGGACATAGAGCTGAAGGAATGGTAGAATTTGGTTCAAATTACTATACTCTACTTGGTGGAAACTCTATCATATTGAGAGATGAGATTGTGTTAAGAAATTCTGGTAACACTCCTGAATTGTGGTCTGATTTTGAATCAAATACAAACACCTGGAAAGTTTCTGGTGTCGTGTTTTACAATTTGAGTTCTATGACTAGTGGTCAGGAAAACGAACTTTTCTTTGAATTTACTCAATAGTATCATAAAATCAAAAAATTATGATAATTTGTTTTTAGAGACAAAATATTGGCAAAGTTATAAAAGCAATCTCATTGGGATTTTATCAAATGGCAGAAGCAAGTATGGCAGCTTATGGCGCAGCAGCAGGAGTCGCAATTGCACTCGCAGTAGTGTGTTTCGCTCTTCGTGGTAAAGGACATCCAGAACCACTAGATTAAACAAAAAGGAATTTTTCCTTTACAATATTTTTCATTTATCTAACTAGTCTTGTTTGCCAAGTCCTAACATTTCGGCAAGAGATGTTTGTTTAGTATTTTTCTTCTTTGTATAACATCTCTCATAATATTGACATTCAGTACATTCTTCAGATGGCTCTAAGATTGGTGTTTTTTCCTCTTTGAGAAGATTGTTTAAAACTCGAACCCTGCGTATGGTGTCTTCAAACATCTTTTTGTTACGTGTTAGTGAAAATGTTGATTCTTTTCTGTCTCCTGTTATGTAGACTACCATACCATCTTCTTTGTCATATATCCACATGCATGCATTAAGATACAAGACATCACTTGCGTGAGGATTTTCTAATTCTTCAGTAGCTGATCTGAATAGGAGAATTGCATCATCCACAATCATATCTGCTTGTCCACGAAGCTTGATCTCGTTGATTTCAAAATCCTTTGGATTACTACCGTATTCTAATTTTCTCAATAATCCTGAAAGAAGCTCATTGAATCCTCTTCTCTCAATTTCTAGAGGTTCTACTCTATCATAGTATGAACGTCTCATACATCTAACGACTTCTTGAAGGTGGATAGTTTCAAAGTCTTTAGAATCTATGTTAATTTCTAATTCATTCCCAATTGATTTTATAGCGTTTTGAATAGTAGTTCGAAAATCTCTATCTCCCATCATGATACATCACTTTGATATTTGGATCCTTATAGGTTAACTCATTATGTTGGTCAAAAATTTTGAGATTTTGCCTGCAAATGCTAGAGTTACAAAATGTACTCCAAAGCCAACTATTGCTCCTATAACTAATTCTCCTGCCCAAAAGTAAATTCCCAAAAATAATGCTAGAGGTGGCAATGAGAAAATCATGGCCATAAATGCGCTAACCCAAATAGTATTGATTACTGTCTCTGTTGTTATCTCGTTTTTCTTTTTAGGAAATTTTATCATTTTCAGTCTATTCTTCTTCAAGAATCAATTTTGACATTGTTGTCTCTGTAGGGATTTTCTGCTCTACTGCATATGCAATTGCAGCCAAATTCCTTACTTCAAAGCCTGTTAGTTTTGTGATTCCAATAATTGTTGCAAAACTAAACATCTTGGTAAATGCTCTGGCAGATGAATGATAAATGCTCATCTCAAATGCTCTTTCAAATGCAGCAACTGCATCTAACTCATTTTCCATCTGTGGAATCATGTCTTTGTATTTGGTTGTGGCAAGCTCATTTAGTGCATCTCTGACTGAACCTGCTGCCATCATTCTTCCAAGAAGTTCTCTTGGGACTGTTGGAGTCTGAGTCACAATCAAATCTTGAATTTGTGATTCTTCTAATCCCCAGAATTTTCCTCTAATTACACTAAGAAGATTGTAAAAGTCAACATCCATTCCAACGATCTTTATGACATCTCTGTCTCTTGTGTTCTTTAGAGCACGTCCTAGTTGTTGGTACAAAATTTTATCAAAATATGTGTCAAAGACCTGAATGTTCTTTGTTTCATTGTATAGTGTTGCAGCCTTTGCAATCTCGTCTCCAAATTGAACTGAGTTTAGACTTGCAACTGCTTCTTCAAGATCTTTTGCAACAAGGGATTTGATGATGACATCTCTCTGTTTGACTAGTTCTTCTGCACGAAGATTGATGTGATTCTCAATCTCTTCTTGTGTTTTTCCTAAGACCTTTCCTTTGAGAATTAATTTTAGATTTGAAATTATGAATTTCATATAATATGCATCAAGAATATCAGAGTCTCCTGCAGTCTTTGCAATGGAGTAATGGACATCGGCTAATTGTCCTCTAAGTGCTGATTCTATTCCCTGTGAAGTGTATGGTTTTTGAACATCATTAATTGAATCTCCGTAAACAGTATTTTTTATTCTGGTCATAAATTCATCAAGATCTCTTGATTCTGCTAGTGTCTGAAAATCAGCCCTGTTGAGTAATTTTCCTCTCTGGCTGTATGACTTTACTGATGCGTAGACGTTCTTACCCATTTGAAAATCGTTTACGAGTAACGGATTTTAATGTTTGGCGATCTACGCAGGAACAAATTCTATGTGATTTTATCCAGAAATTTGATAGCATCTTCTTTTTCTTGCTTTGAGAGTTCCACAAAAGCTACCAGAATCTCCTTTTGAATCTCCAATGATTCATCTGAAATATCCTTCAATTTTGTGAGATCAAATGGGAGTAATTCCTTGAATTTATTGTCACAAAATGCCTTGACATATTTTTGAAAAATAGAGTATGCGAATTTAGGACTATTTTCTAAGAGACTAGATAGGATCTTTTCAAACTCTTTTTCTTTATCTTCAGACTTTGAAAAAAACTCTTTTAGCAATTTTTCTCTATTTTTGATATCACTAATTGAAAGGGCGATTAAAACTCCTTTTTTTGTGAGATGATAATATGGAATTCCTTTTTCTTGAAGGGCTTTAGGGCCTCTCTGAAGAGGTAATCTGCCATCTTCTTCTGCAATTCCCATTGGAAGTAAGATTTCATCTAAATCTCGAAAAATCCCTGAATAGATATTCTTCCAGGCAATTCCTTGTTTTTTTGCCATTTTTTGTGATATTCCAGTTCTAGTCCTTTCAGCAGGATTTGCATCACTTGCAAGGATCCCAATAATTGCTCTTTGTCGTTGAGCTTCTCCTGTTAACTCTTCACCTTTAGTCTTGAAGGTATCAAAAATTGCTAGTTTAGTTTCAGATTTTCCCATTTGCGATCACTTTATCATAATTTCCATATTTTATGTTACTATCAGAATATACTAAAATATAATAATTTACTTTTTCAGACATTCTTTAGTCTCCAATGCTTAAATAAAATCCAATTTCGATAAATTCAATGAATTCTAGGAACTACAAGTATGCTCTATTACTTGTAGCCGCAGTATCCATCACAGCAGCAGGTGCAATGTCTCAGGCATATGCACAAAGCGTTGAAGATGGTATGGACGGATATGTAAAAGGAACCAGTGGAATTTACACTGGTAACCCTAACGAATGTTGGGTTGATAATGGCGATGGCACTTACTTACCATGTCTTATAGACACTGGTGATACTGCCTGGATGCTAACAGCAACATCATTCGTACTCCTTATGTCCCCAGGTGTCGGTTTCTTTTATGGCGGTCTAGCCAGATCAAAGAACATCGTCAACGTTCTTGGTATGACTCTCATTGTTATGGGTCTCATGTCAGTACAATGGGTTCTATGGGGTTACTCACTAGCATTTGCACCAAACGCAGATGAAGGCGCAAACCATTTCATGGGAAGTCTAGATTATGCTGGATTTAACATGGTATCACACTATGCACCATTAGGTGAAATAGGCCCTTGTGGCGATACATGGTCAGCAGCCTATCAAATGCAATCGATGGTAGATGGTGAATATTGTAGTCAAGGTTGGCCAGGAACTATTCCTCACCAAATGTTTGCAATGTTCCAAGGAACATTTGCCATCATCACACCAATTCTAATTATTGGTGGTTTGATTGACAGAATCAAATTCAGTGCACTAGTCATATTCGTACTCTTATGGGGTACCTTCGTTTACGACCCAATTGCACACTGGGTCTGGGGAGGCGGTTTCATAGGAAACGGGGCATTAGACCTCAATCCAGACTTATCGCCATCGCATGCGTTAGACTTTGCTGGTGGTACTGTAGTACACATTTCTTCAGGATTTGCAGCATTGGCTGGAGCCTTAGTCCTTGGCAGAAGACTTGGATATGGCAAAGTGCCAATGGAGCCACACAACATCCCAATGGTGGTACTTGGTTCAAGTATCCTCTGGTTCGGATGGTTCGGCTTTAACGCAGGTAGTGAAGCAATGGTAGACGGCATTACCGTCAGCGCATGGACTGTTACAAATACCGCAACTGGTATGGCCGCAGTTACTTGGGTCTTGATGTCATGGGCACATACAGGAAAACCAAGTATTGTTGGTGCAGCATCAGGTGCAGTAGCAGGATTGGTAACAATCACTCCAGCTTCAGGTTGGGTAGGTCCAATGGCTGCAATCATTATGGGAATTGCCGCAGGTACAGTTTGTTATGCATGTGTAGCATTCAAGAATGCAAGAAAGTGGGATGACGCATTAGATGTATGGGGAATACATGGAATGGGTGGTCTTACAGGTGCAATTTTGACTGGTACATTAGCAAGTCCACACATCTGGGATACCGGAGACGGTATTGGTGCATGGACTGGAACTCCAGAAGGAATGGAGACCCAAGCAATCAGTATCATTGCAGCAGCAATCTCAATAGGATATGCATTTGGTATTACAATTGTAATCCTAAAGGTAATGGACGCAGTATGGCCAGGCGGAATCAGAGTCACTCCTAAAGAAGAGGAGATTGGTCTCGATTTGGCACAACACGGCGAAAGAGCATACGTCAACGAATAGAAAAACAACCCTTTTCTTTTCTTCTTTTTATTATTCACTCCCTAATCTTAGATTAAGAATTATGCATTCACTTGCAATTCAGTGTCTTGCATAAAATCATAAAGTATGAAATCCATAAATAGTTATTTTATTACTACATTGTATGAGTCTAATCTTACTAAGTAAACAAAGAGGTACCTCTTCTCATAACTCTGAAGAAGTACCAAAACATCGTATGATTGGAGAAAAAAATCTTCTTACAAAATTCTCAACTTTGGATAAATCTCAAAAGATTACAGTGAATAAAGGCACTAAAACTCGAAGAATATCTAAGAGTCCTCTAATAGGAATTCCATCATCCCGTAGAGTCATGATATTGAACAGGGGAACTTTACGCCTGAACTTGGCATAATTAAAAGAAATTAATTTGATTATTCAGAATCCCTATTGTGTTAATCAGTACATCTGAACTTAATTCAATTCTAGATGATCCTAATCTCATTTTAGCTGATACCCGTTCTTTCAAAGAATATTCTGAAGGTCATATCCCAGGAGCAGTTCATTTGGACCTGTTTGCATTTCATTGGATTGACACATCAAAACAAGGAATTGAAAATTTCAATAATCAATCAAAATCCCTGCTGTCTTTTCTTGGAGTAACTCCTGAAAAAAAAGTCATCTTTTATGATTCAGTTTCTGGAATGCTTGCTGCCAGAGGAGTATGGATGTTGATGTATTTCTCTCATGAAAATGTCATGATACTTGATGGTGGAATCACAAAATGGCAAAAAGAAAATCTAACCATTGAGACAAAACCAAATGGATTCAAACCATCTGATTTTTCAGGAAAAACCAATCCTGAGATAATTTCTGGATTTGAGTATGTTCGAGACAATCTTGAAAATGTGAAAATCCTTGATGCCCGCTCGCCTGGGGAATATGATGGAAGTACGGTGCGTGCCGCCCAATCAGGACATATTCCAAATGCCATCAATATTGACTGGAGTCAGAACCTGAAAGATGATGGGACTTTCAAAAGCGATGAGGAATTATCAAAAATGTATGATTATCCAAAAGACACTGAAATTGTGACATATTGTCAAGGGGCCTATAGGGCAGCCAATTCTTTTTTGGTTCTAAAAAAACTTGGATTCACAAATGTCAAGGTCTATCTGGGATCTTGGGGAGAATGGGGAAATCGACTGGATCTTCCCGTAGAAAATTAACTCAGACAAATTTTGATGAAAAGTGGTACATCCGTGAAATTCTACTATGACTTTAATTAGAATAATGTCCTTTATGGTATATCTGGAGAAATGAAAATGAAGATAGCAATAATCTCTGTGATGTTAGGATTGGCAGTTCTATTTTCAATTAATGTTGTCTTTGATGATGCCTTTGCAACCTGGAGAGACTCTAGAAATACTGTAAAAATTAGTCAAGTAAACGAATATGCAAATTACGTTCATTTCCAACCTGAATGGAAAAGTTATCCTAGAAATCTAATTGTTGATGTAACAACTACTTGGGAACGTGAAGTAATTCCAGGAGAAGAAGAAGAGTCTGATATTACAAAACATGGTGCAAAACAAAGACAAAATGGTCTTCAGTATGTTAACAGCAAACCAGTAGTTGCAGTACAATATGATTATCGAGATTGTGAATCTCAATGGTTCCATTATGCAAAGACTGGCCTTGATTTTCTTGGATACAATCTAAATTTCTTTGAAGAAGATGCATCTATTCCAAATTATGCATATTCAGCTGACTCTCAAAAACAAAAACTCCAAAATGGATTTGCACAATTTGTCCCAATTTGTACGTCAAAGGAATCGACAAACTATGAGTATACAGTATCAGTAAATGATGATACAATAGGTTTTGATGTGTATTTTGTACCATCTTATGTTCAACAATGGTACTATTTCCAATACACTGAAAACTTCGAATATTATTCTGATGATGGATGTTATGCAAATAACTTCCAAAAATTCTCAGGAGAATGTAGTGGAGTTGACAAAAATGGTGGATTACTAATTGTACTTCCTGATGAATTGTCAAGACCAATGACAAAGATCTCAGTTAATCTAGTTGAGACATAATCCAATTTTAGGAAATCCCTGACTCTTTTATCTAATGAAATCTCAATGAACTCCTGGGATTTCTAAAGAAACTCAAAGACACTGCTGAAGCAGGTATTAAAAAAGGTGCAGAACTTGGTACCAAAGGATGTGATGGAACAAAAGATGCTGCCAAAAAAGGACACGATAAAGCTAAAGGCGACTAGATTCTTTTTTTAAAATTTTATTTTCTTTTCCAAATGAATTGGTTGTAGATTAGTTCTGGTCTAACTTGTCTAAATGGTTGTGCACCACCATCATACCATTTTGTAAAGTATTCGTACAAGTGCAATCTGAGTGACTGGATGTATACAATCAATCCTTCAATCATCATAATTCCCAAGTTACCTCCGATAATCATTGCCCATGCACCAAATGATTCAGAACCACCAAGTGAATTGAATGCGTTATTTACTGTCAGTAACAGTGCTGCGTGCACCAGTAACATGATACCAAGTCGTGCATAACTAATTGTGTGAGCTAAACTTTCTACTGTCTTACCCAGGAATACTTCCATCACAACATTTGCCGCCGAACCTCCATCTTCTGGATGTTTCTTTGCATGCATAATACCTCCAACCATCATCATTGCCATAGATGCAATTACGATTACTACTGCAATTCTTGTAACAATCCAAACTTGTGCCCAGTCTCCTAGGAATATTGTAACCCATGGAACAGCTTCTGTGTGGACTTTGGAATACATGTTCATCACATCATATTGTGAACCGATTGCACACATCATGATAACTACAATACCTCCATAGAGTGTAATGTTTGGAATTGCTTCCAAGTACATGACAATCTTGTGACCTTCTTTAGCTAGTCTTCTAATTCTGAGAATCATTGCCCAAACCAAATGGATAATTCCGATGAACAATGAAACTTTGAGAATATTGATTACTTGTTCAAATGATAATTCTGCAACACTAAGGATACCTACTATGAAACTAACTGGATACAGTGGTCCTCCTTCTGCTAATAGGCTCTTAAATGGTTCAAAGTAATCTATGTGATAACCAAACGCTTCTCCTGCACCAACACCTGCAATAGCAGATGCTGCTCCAGAGATTGCAATGAGCATTCCCCATCTGGAAAGATTACCTTGTCCTTTGAATTTGAATAATAATCCCATTCCCATCAAAAGCAATCCGTGACCTGTATCTGCAAACATCAATCCGTAGAAAATTGGCCACATAAGAGCAATCATTGGTGTAGGATCTGCCTCTCCCTTTCTTGGAATTCCTTGACTTTCTGTGATTACTTCAAATGTTCTAACGAATTTTTTATTATCAAATAATGTTGGAACTTGTTCTTGGTGTTTAGGATCTGTAATTTCTTCAGTTACTGAAGTCCATTGGTTTGTAATGTTCTTGAACTTTTCTTCCATCTTACTTGGGATGAATCCTTGGATAAGTGCAAAATGTTTAGTTCCACCTGGTTTTCTCAAAGTCTCAAGGACATCTTTTGCAACTAGTGCCTCTTCGTGTAATACTAGAATATCGCGTCTGATGTTCTTTGTGATTTTTGCAATCTGCTTTGCAATTTGTGCCTGTTTTGCTGTGAGTTCTTTTAGTTTTGCCTCAGCAGTGGCATATGCCTCTGATGGAATCTGTGACATGCCATCTGGAATTGAAAATGGATTTGCATTGAATCCTCTAAGTACCTTGAGTGCTTTTTCAGAATCATCAATTCCACAAATTACCAAGATTGCGGCTTTGTCTTTACTTTCTAAATCATATTTGTAAAATGTAATGCCTTCTAATGCTCTGCTAATTTCTTCAAAGTCTGCAGATTCTATAACAAAGAGATTTGTGTAGAAATATTTCATCAATCCAAATCCTGAAAGATCAATGTTGAGTTTTTTGGCAATTTCGAGAGTCTCTTTTAATGAACGATATTCTTCAATTCCTCGTTTTGCGTCTGCTTGCTCTTCTAGGAGTTTTGCTGGCTCGTCAATAACTGATGGAGTTTTCTTTTTGAGATCCTCTATCATGTCCTCAATCTCTCCAATCTCGTAATCCTTCTTTTTGATCATAGTTCCTTTGAACAAGATCTCTAGAATTCCTACAGTTGGTGGAACTCCCAATCCTTTAACCACATCATCAATTGCTTGGTATGTTTTTTGTGCCTCTAGCAGGAGATCATCGATTTCTGGTGTGACTAAGTCATTTTCAGTATCGATTTTGTGAAACCATTCAAATTCTGTTAGTCTGGAAATTGCTCTTGGAGACTCACTTCTTGGTAAAATTACACTTCCAAGTTTTAGATCGGCTACTCCCAAGATAATCCAACGGTAACTCCTTTGATTTTAATATCTTTCTGAACGGCCAAATTCCCAAACATTAAAATCTATTACGGATTTACGCGACTCATTGGCAAATTCTGCTTTAGAAACCACTATTAGCAAAATTCTTGAACAAACTGAAAAGTCCGTCATTTCAAATGTTGAATCTGCCCTAAATGAATCCCTCAAAACCCTTGATGATTCTGTTCCTAAATTAGAACAAGAATATGATAAAATTCTTGCAGATGGAAAGAAAGAGGCAGACAAAATTGAAAAACAGATTATGGGAAGTGCCGATATTGAGGCTAGAAACAAGCAATTAATGGCATTAGAAGACGCAGTTGACAAAGTATTTTCAAAAGCACTTGATCAAATTGCAAATGCTGATCGCAGTGGTGATTATTCCAATTTAATTAAAACAATGATTGAAGAAGCAACCCAAATTTTGGGAACTTCAGAAATTTCAGTTTCTACAAATGCAAAAGACAAAGACGTAGTTCAGTCAACATTATCTCAATTCTCAGGAGCTGAATTGTCTTCTGATACAATTGATTGTCTTGGTGGAGTTGTTGTAAAATCAAAAGATGGTGCAATGACATTTGACAATACGATCGATGCAAGAATTGAACGTCTGAAGCCTTTAATAAGGAAAGAGATTGCATCCAAATTCGGGGTAGGAGAATAAGATGGCAGCTCAAGGTAGAATTGTTTGGGTAAGTGGACCTGCAGTTAGAGCAGATGGTATGTCTGAAGCAAAGATGTACGAAACTGTAACTGTCGGCGATTCAAAATTAGTCGGTGAAGTAATTAGATTAACCGGAGACGTAGCATTCATTCAAGTATACGAATCAACCAGTGGACTAAAACCAGGTGAACCAGTAGTTGGTACTGGAAACCCACTCAGCGTTTTGTTAGGTCCTGGAATTATTGGACAACTTTATGATGGAATTCAAAGACCACTAAGAGCATTATCAGAAGCTTCTGGCTCATTTATCGGAAGAGGTATCACAACTACTCCAGTTGACATGACCAAAAAGTATCACTTTGTCCCATCCGTTAGTAATGGCGATGAAGTTGCAGCAGGAAATGTAATTGGTATTGTTCAAGAAACTGATCTTATTGAGCACTCTATTATGGTTCCACCAGACCACAAAGGTGGAAAAATTTCAAACTTAGTATCAGAAGGAGATTATGATTTAGAAACTGTATTAGCAACAACTGATGGTGAAGGTGGAAATATCGAACTCAAAATGTATCACAGATGGCCAGTAAGAAAGCCACGTCCATACAAGAACAGATACGATCCAACCGTACCACTACTTACTGGACAACGTGTTATTGACACATTCTTCCCAATTGCAAAAGGAGGAACAGGTTCAATTCCAGGAGCATTTGGAACAGGAAAGACTGTCACACTACACCAAATTGCAAAATGGGCAGACTCCCAAGTTGTAGTTTACATCGGTTGTGGTGAAAGAGGAAACGAAATGACAGAAGTACTTGTCGAGTTCCCACACCTCAAAGACCCACGTAGTGGAAAACCACTTATGGACAGAACCGTACTTGTTGCAAATACCAGTAACATGCCAGTAGCAGCAAGAGAAGCAAGTATCTACACTGGTGTAACAATTGCAGAATATTACAGAGATATGGGTAAAGACGTTGTACTTGTAGCAGATTCCACAAGTAGATGGGCAGAAGCACTCAGAGAGATGAGTGGTAGATTAGAAGAGATGCCAGCAGAAGAAGGTTATCCATCATATCTTGCATCAAGATTAGCAGAATTCTATGAAAGAGCAGGTCGTGTTAGAGCAGCAGGAAGTCCAGACCGTGATGGTTCTGTAACTTTGATTGGTGCTGTTTCACCATCTGGTGGTGACTTTACAGAACCAGTTACAACTCACACCATGAGATTTATCAAAACATTCTGGGCTTTGGATGCAAAGCTAGCATACTCTAGACACTATCCATCAATTAACTGGATGAACAGCTATTCTGGTTATCTTGCAGACATTGCAAAGTGGTGGGGCGAGAACATCAACGAAGACTGGTTGAGTCTTAGAAGTGAAGTTTATGGTGTCTTGCAAAGAGAAGATACACTAAAAGAAATTGTTAGACTCTTAGGTCCTGAAGCACTTCCAGATGAAGAGAAATTAATTCTTGAAGTTGCTAGAATGGTAAAGATTGGTCTCTTACAACAAAACTCATTTGATGATGTTGACACTTATTGTAGCCCAGAGAAACAATACAAACTAATGAAATTACTAGTTGACTTTTACAAGAAAGGTCAACAAGCAATCAAGGAAGGAACTCCTCTTGCAGATATTCGTGCAATGAAAAGTATTACAACACTTCTCAAAGCAAGAATGGATGTCAAAGATGATGAGATGCCAAAACTTGATCAGCTAGATGCAGATATGCAAGAAGAATTCAAATCAATTACAGGAGTGAAAGTATCAAATTGACAGCAGAAGGCGGAGTTCAATACAGTAAGATTGCAGAAATCAAAGGTCCTCTAGTTATTGTAGATGACGTTGAGAATGCAGCATTTGACGAATTAGTTGAAGTTGAAACTAAAGATGGTGAAAGAAGATTAGGTAAAGTTCTCGAAGTTGGAAATGGTAAAGCAATCGTGCAAGTCTTTGAGGGAACTACTGGATTATCTATTGCTGCAACAAATGCAAAATTTGTCGGTAAAGTTATGGAGATGCCAGTTTCAAGAGAAGTACTTGGTAGAGTCTTTGATGGTTTAGGTAGACCAAAAGATGGACTGCCAGATCCTATTGCTGATAAATTTATTGACATTAACGGTGAACCAATGAACCCAGAACAACGTGAATATCCAAAAGATTTCATTCAAACTGGTGTTTCAGTAATTGATGGAATGATTACTCTTGTAAGAGGACAAAAACTTCCAATCTTTTCAGGTTCTGGTATGTCACACAACCTCTTAGCAGCCCAAATCGCAAGACAGGCAAGCGTTATTGGTACACAAGATGATTTCGCTGTGGTCTTTGCAGCAATTGGTGTGCAATACAGTGAAGCAGAATATTTCAGAAGAAGTCTTGAAGAATCTGGTGCTCTAAAAAGAAGTGTTCTTTTCTTAAACACAGCAGACGATCCTGCAATTGAGAGAATCATTACTCCTCGTGTTGCATTAACTGTCGCTGAATATTTGGCATTTGAATTAGGAATGCACGTACTGGTAATTCTTACAGATATGACAAACTATGCAGAAGCACTCAGAGAGATTAGTGCAGCAAGAGAAGAAGTACCTGGAAGAAAAGGTTATCCTGGTTATCTTTACACTGACCTTTCAACAATCTATGAAAGAGCAGGAAAACTAAACGGAAAGAAAGGAAGTGTTACACAAGTTCCAATCTTGTCAATGCCTTCTGATGATATTACTCACCCAATTCCTGACCTTACTGGTTACATTACAGAAGGACAAATTGTACTTGGTAGAGATTTGTTCAGACAAGGAGTTTATCCACCAGTAAACATCTTGATGAGTCTTTCAAGACTAATGAAAGACGGTATCGGTGAAGGAAGTACCAGGGCAGATCATGGTGAAATTTCAAATCAAGTTTATGATGCATATTCTAGAGCACAAGAAGTCAGAGCACTTGCAGGAATTGTAGGTAAAGCAGGACTTACTGAAATCGATTTGAAATACATGGATGTTGGTGATGTCTTTGAAAATGAATTCCTCTCACAAGCAACTGATGAGAATAGAACCATTGAAGAGACATTAGGTATCTTATGGAAGATTGTATCTAAACTACCAAAGAACGAGATTACAAAAATCAAAGATAAGTACGTAGAACAATATTACAAGGAAGAGTAGCAAAATGTCATTTGGACAAAATGTTGCTGCCACAAAAATTGAACTTTTCAAATACAAAAAATCTAGCCAAGTAGCCGTAATGGTGCAGAAAATTCTAGATGATAAGCGTAAAGTTCTCCTAAAAAACATTGAAGAGATGATTGAAGAAGCCTCAAAAGCTAGAGGTGGAATCTGGGAGCCCCTACAAGACATCTACAGTTCTGTTAACGAAGCATACTTGGCATTAGGTTCTTCAACTGTAGACTCTGTTGCCGAATCAACCCCATCTGTAATGGAAGTATCTGTTGATGTCAGAAGAGTAGTTGATGTAAAGATTCCCGCACTAACTGTTACTGAAAAAGACACAAAGTCAATGCCATATGGCTTTGCTGATACAAACTCTTCAATTGACAGAGGTGCAAAACAGATCAAAGAACTTTTGCCAAAAATCTGCAAAGCAGCAGAATATGAAAATTCTATTTTCAGTCTTGCAAAAGCATTAGAAAAGACTCAGAAATTACTTAACGCTCTTGAAAATGTCATTATTCCTCAATATCAACAAAAGGTGAGATTCATCATTGCTACTCTTGAAGAGAGAGAAAGAGAAGAATTCGCAAAGTTAAAAAAAGTCAAGGCTAAGATGGAGAGTAGATAAAATGGCAAAAGAAGAGATCAAAAAAATCATTGAAGATTCTAAACGTTCCCTAGAAAGTGAACATGAAAATTTTGCAAAGTCTGTTAAAGACGATCTAAGTTCTTTCAAAAAGAAAGCACTAGAAAAAGTATAATCCAATCTCACCATGATTTAAATATGGACTTTGAGGAGGCACATCATCCATGAAAACTATAGTCTTGTTACTTATGGCAGCAGCTGTAATTTCTATTTCAGGATCTACTAGTCTTGCTTACGCTGCAGAAGATGGAGCAGCAGGAAGTTCAGACTCATTGAAAATTCTCGGTGCTGGTCTAGCATTCGGTCTTGCAGCATTTGGTGCTGGTATTGGTCTTGGTCAAGTAGGTGCAGCAGGTCTTGCAGTCATTAGTGAGAACCCAGCATTACAATCTAAGGTGTTCATCTTCGTAGGTATGGTCGAGTCAATCGCAATCTACGGTATAGTCATGATGTTTATCATCTTAGGACAATAGTCCTAAACAACATATTTTTCAATTTTTAAAATTTTTTAATTATATTTTAGCTGGTTTACATCCAAGACTCTAGAACAATATCTACACTTGAGAACTCGTCCTTCTTTGTCAATAACATCCATGATTGATTCGATACGTTCAGTACTGTTTGTGACACAATCAGGGTTTGAGCATCGAAATATTCTATCAATCTCATTTGGTAGTGAAACTCTTCTCTTCTCTACCAACTTGTAATCTTTGATCATGTTGATGGTTGCTTTTGGCGCAATTACTGCCAACTTGTTAGTATCATCATCTTTTAGAAACTTGTTTTCAACTTTGATGATGTCTTTTTTCTTAAATTTGCCACTTGGGACATTTAGGGCTATGGTGATTAAACTCCCATCACTTCCATCGATTCTAAGGGCATTGAGTACCTGAATACCCTTGCCTTCATCAATGTGGTCAATTACAGTGCCTTCTTTGATTCGTCGAACCATAAGTTCGGACTGTTCCATCAGAATACTTTGTATACCCACCTGTATATATCATTGAGAGAATGAACGAGTTCTACCAAAAAGACATAATCTCAATTAAGGACTTTACCAAGGATCAACTTGAAAAAATCTTTGAATCAACTGATAAAATTATCTCTCTTAATCCAATTGATAGAAGGGAGATTTGTAAGGGCAAGACTTTAGGATATTTGTTTTATGAGCCAAGCACCAGAACTAGACTAAGTTTTGAAGCTGCAATGGCATCAATTGGAGGCAACTCTTTAGGAATTTCTGATATCACTTCATCCTCAACTCAAAAAGGAGAAAGTCTTGCAGACACAGTTAGAATCATCTCCATCTATTCTGACGCAATGGTTTTGCGACATCCTCTTGATGGTTCTAGTAGATTTGCAGCTGAAGTTTCAGACAAACCAGTAATTAATGCTGGTAGTGGAACAGAAGAGCATCCAACCCAGGCAATTCAAGACTTGTACACAATTAAAAAAGAAAAGAAAAAGATTGATGGCCTAAAAATTGGAATTGTTGGTGACCTAAAATATGGAAGAACTGTTTATTCACTTTTGCATGGACTAGGAAACTATGATGTTGATGTAAGATTAATTTCTCCTGAATCATTAAGAATTAGATCTGACTCAACATATGAAATCAAAAAGAAACTGGATTATACTGAATCAACTAACATTGAAGAACACATTGATGATCTTGATGTCTTGTATGTGACAAGAATCCAAAAAGAGCGATTCCCTGATGAAGAAGAATATCTCAAAGTAAAGGGAAGCTATGTTGTTGGATTGGACTTGCTCAAACAGATGAAAGATGATAGCATAATCTTGCATCCTCTTCCAAGAATTGATGAAATCTCAACTGATGTTGACAAAACCAAGAATGCGAAATATTTCGAGCAAGCCGAATATGGAAAATACACTCGTGCTGCACTGTTGGGCTTGACATTAAATGAGAACGGCTTCTAGAATCCGTATTCCATATATCTAGAGACGTTTGAACATCATTGTTGACAGAAACTAAAGTTATCCCAATCTTTCCATTGGATTTGGTATTATTCCCTAGACAAGAACTACCTTTGAGGATTTTTGAGCCTCGCTACAAGCAGCTAGTTGATGATTGTATGCTAGGTGATGGTCAGTTTGGTGTCTGTCTTATTGATGAGACAAATTCTGTTAGTGGTTGGAACTCTCCTAAAATGGTGGGAACCATTGCAAAAATTACAAAATGCTCAGACGTTGAAATGGATGGACTGCAACTCCACATTGAGACACTGGGAAGAAATTCATTTAAAATTAAAAAAATTATTCCACCATCAATTCCTCAACCTGAAAACTATGATCCACTTTCAGTTGAAGGACACCAGCAAATCTCGGAGATACATGAAAAAATTGGAACTGAAGCAAAAATGTACATTCAAGCTGAAGTTGAAATGATTCCAGAAATTGATGATGATATTTCTATTGATACATGGCAGAATCTTGTTGAATTATGGAAAAAGAAAATTATCAAACAAGCACTACCACAAGTAGTTGAACCACATTCTTTACATCATGTTTTAGAACAATACTATCTTACAACTGATACTCCTACAATTGATTACATCTATTCACTTTCTGCACTTGGAGCAAAAGATCCTAATGATTTACAACCAATACTAGAGGCTACGACAATGAATGAATTACTTCAAAATGTTGAAGAATTACTCACAGTAAAATAGACCTAGGTAAGATTTGAGATCATGTCAATTTCCAAACTTTCAATCATGGCTTTGGCAGTATGTTTGTTGTTTCCAGCTAGCAGCGTTTATGGTCATGGACTGGGAATTGATACAATATCCTCAGTAGATGTTGCTGGAAAAGAAATCTCAATTTCAGTTGAGATGCCAATGTACTTTGAAAATGAGCAAGAACAAATTACAATTACTGCAACTGACAAAGAGACAGACGAGCCTGCAAAAAATGTCACATTTCTCATTGGATTATTCCATAGCAATGAGATGATTTTTAGAAATTACTTTTTCACAGAAAATGGTGTTTTGCCAATAACTGTACTGTCCCAGCAAGGGTATGATAATTTTGTAATTAATGGAGAGCAAGATTCACTTTTGGGTGCCTATCATGCAACTGAATCAACTCCAATAGAGATTGCAGGTCCTGTCTTTGATTCAGGTGGATTGTTTACCTTTGAAATTGAGGTCAGAACCATTGATGAGCCAACCAACATCATAGAAGATTCAGGTGTATATCGTGCAGATTTGACACTTGTTGAGACTACCTCTCATCCTCAAGAAGATGCTGAAGGAAATGATGTGGAATTTAGAATGAAATCCTATTTTGATCAAATTCAGAATTTTCAATATGATCCTATTGGAAAAACTGTAACCTTTGAGATGCCTTTTGATTGGAGCGAGGACAGCATGTCTCATGTTACAGTTGTGCACGAAGAAGTACATTTTCCAAAACATTTCATTGAATTTTTGAGTCCTAGTTATTCAGGATATGCAAATGGAATTGAATTATTCAAAGCTTCAGTATCAATTGATGATTATACAGAAGAAGATGAAAGAATAGTTCACTTTGTTTTGTTGCAAGACCATCTAAGATTCCTAAAAAATGAGATGAAAAAATCTGATGAGCCACTACCGGACAATATTGTTTTTACATTAACTACAAATGAAAAAATATCATTTCCATTAGAGGCATTTACAAAGAGTGAAGAGTTCAAAGTGAATTTGTCATGGGATCCTATAGACCTTGAACCAGGAGTTGAGACAACTTTTATCTTTACTATTAGGGATGCAAGAACAAATGAACCTCTGAGAAACTCTGATTATTCATTTGTAATCATTCAAAACGGAGATGAGTTACACCGTGTATCTGGAACCGCAACAATTGGTGGTGAATTTGAAAAATTCACTTTTGCTGAAGATCAAACAGGTCCTACAACAATCAAATTTGAAAATATTAGAAACACTGGACAAGATACTGAATTTGGAATTATGGTTGCGCCTGAATTTGGTACCATTGCATTACTTGTATTGATAGTTTCTATTGTATCTGTGATTTTTGTTACAAGAAAGAATTCATTTAGATTGCAACAAGTCTAACAGTATCCATGTTCTTGTTTGTCTGAAAATCTTTTGTCATTGTAGAAACTTTTTCTGCGTCTCCATCAATTACAAAAAGCTCCATGCACTTTTCTTTTTCAATTTTGCTGTGAAGGTGTGTTGTAATTAGATCCTCAAAGTTGTGAGTTATTCCTGAAACAATATGATCAAATTCGTCATTGTGTACTACCAAAAGAATTGCGTGGATGTTGCCTGACAAATCTGCCTTTTGTTTTTCTTCAGAAACAAATGCCCTGATTCCTGCTCTAATTGCCTCAGACCTACCTGAGAATCCCATACTTGATTGTAGTTTGTCTAATTCTGATAGAATCTCGTCATTAAGTGAGATTGAGACTATTGGCATATGCCTAATGTTATTAATTATCTTATAAATTTAGCAATTAATATTATTAAGATTTTATAGATTTATTAATAATTCTAGAAGTTTTGTGTTCATGAATAGTCAAAGCAAAATGGCAATTATTGTAATAGCAGTCGTAATTCCTCTTGCAGCTTTTGCTGTTTATGGTACAGATTCAGCAAGAATTTCAGAAACTGTTGATGATTCTAAATTAAAAGTAATTTCGTCATTTTATCCACTACATGAATTTTCTCAAAACATTGGACAAGATAGAATCGATGCAACTTTACTCATACCAATTGGAGTAGAACCTCATGATTGGGAACCAACAATTAAAGATGTACAACAAATGCAATCATCTAATCTAATAATCATTAATGGTATAGGATTTGAAAATTGGGTTGACAAATTAGAAGAAAATAATTTCTCTGGAACAATTGTTGATACTAGTAACGGAATTTTAATCGAAACTCATGAAGAGGAACATGAAGAACATGAAGAACATGAAGAACATGAAGAACATGAAGAACATGAAGAAGAAATTATTGATACACACGATCATAGCTTAGGTGATCCGCACATTTGGTTAAATCCTGTACTTGCAAAAACTCAAGTTCAAAATATTGCAAATGCATTTTCAAACTCTGATCCTGAAAACAGAGACTTTTATCAAACAAATGCTGCTGCATACATGAAACAATTAGATTCACTTGACTCAAAAATTCGTACAGAATTATCTTCATGTACAAATGATTTCATAGCTTTTCATGATGCATTTTCTTATTTTGCAGATGAGTATGGATTAACCCAGCATACAATACTATCTTCGACTGATCCTCATGGAGGTGTTTCAGCACGAACTTTGGAAAAAGTAATTTCAGAAGCTAGGGAACTTAACATAAAAATTATTTTTAGTGAAGAAGCTGTAAATCAAAAAACTTCAGAAATTATTGCAAATGAAATCGGAGGCAAAGTCTTGACATTGTCTCCATTAGAAGTTGTTGAAGATGGAACTTACATTTCGAAGATGAATGATAATCTTGAAAATCTAAAGGAGGCTTTGTGTTGAAAGCAGTAGAAATCAAAAATCTATCAGTAAAGTACCCTGATGTCAAAGCCCTTGATGACGTTAGTTTTGAGGTCAATGAAGGGGATTTTCTAGGCATAATTGGACCTAATGGAGCAGGCAAATCCACACTTTTTGCATCCATGTTGAATCTTTATACAGATTATGAAGGAACAATCAAGTTTTTTGGTCAAGATATTAGAAAATCAAAACACTATCTGAAACAAATTGGATATGTTCCACAAAAACCAATTTTTGAAAAAAATTTTCCAGTTACTGTAAAAGATGTTGTTAGAATGGGATTGCAAAGTGAATCTGATGCAGATAGAATTGATGAGATTTTACAACAATTGTGGATCCATGAATTGGGAAATAGAAGAATTGGTGAATTATCTGGAGGTCAGCAACAACGTGTCTTTATTGCAAAAGCTTTGGTTCACAAACCAAAACTGTTGATTTTGGATGAACCTGTTACAGGAATCGATCAGCAAAGTATTGAACTGTTCTATAGCATATTGCGTGAACTAAACTCTAAACAAAATATCACAATCATCTGGTCTTCTCATGATCTAGATGCTGTGAATAAGCTAGCAAATCATGTAGCTTGTCTTAACCGTACACTATTCTTTCATGGGGAATCTGAAGATTTCTTTTCTAATGATGATCTTGTAAAACAATACTCTGAAGCCTCGATGCAGGAGCATATGCATCATCATTAATCATGTCTTTTGAAATTCTAACCTACAGTTTCATGCATAGAGCATTGATTGCAGGAATTGCTATTGCCATTCTTTGCTCAGTTGTTGGATTATTTCTTGTCCTAAGAAGGTATTCATTATTTGGTGATGCTATTGCACATTCATCATTTGGTGGTGTTGCTGTTGGTCTACTTGCAGGAGTTTATCCACTTTGGACTGCTTACGTTGTTTCAATTGTTAGTGCACTTGTAATAACTAGAGTCAAAGACCGATTCAACATTTCTGGTGATGCATCAATTGCTGTTCTGCTATCTTCTGGTATTGCAGTTGGGCTCGTAATTATTGGATTATCAGGTGGATTTACACTTGATATCTTTAGTTTCCTGTTTGGAAGCATTTTGCTAGTTAGTGTTGATGATGTAGTTTTGATTCTAGCTTTGACAGGTGGAATTCTAATTGTTGTTTTGTTATTATTCAGAGAACTTCTCTATTCTACATTTAATGAAGAACAAGCTAAGGTTAGTGGAATTCCCGTAGAGAAAATAAATTATCTTGTTGTATTTATGGCTGGATTAACTGTAGTTACATCAATTCAACTAGTTGGTGTCTTGTTAATTTCTGCCTTGTTTGTAATTCCAAATGTTTCAGCAATAATGTATGGAAAAGGATTCAAACAAACTGCAATAATTTCTATTAGTTTCTCAATTTTTTCAGTTGTAGCAGGAATTTTAGTTTCTTATATTTTTGATATTACTCCGGCTGGAACAATTGTTTTAATTTCGATTGGATTGCTAGCTGGTACTATGGGAATAAAGTCTACCGGATTACTTTCTAAGAATTAATCAAGCCATTTAATCTTCGTTTGTCTTTGATGCTTTTTACATAAAACAAAGATGTAGCAAGAATTCCCAATGCAATTAGTGGTGATGCAAGTTCTGTGTACTTTAATTCAAATTCCCCTGATGATTGAACTTGTGATGCAATAACTGGAATCTCTGTCATCTTTATTGTGCCTATCTTACTTGCTTGTTGTTCTACAAACCAAACATTGTTGTCTCCATCAGATGTCATGAATTGTACAAATGATGTTTCTGATGGAACTGGGATCTCAATCAAATTATTATTGTCAGGATCATATGCTCCAATACTATCTATGACATGTTGAGCAAACCACACATTTCCATATCTGTCAAATGTCATTCCAAATGGTAATGCTTCATCATTAGGCACAGTAACTCTCTCAAATGTCTCTAAAACTGGATTAAATCTGGTAATTGCCGTGCCTGTATGCTCTGCAATCCAAATATTTCCATCATCATCAAAGAGTAAGGCCTCTGGTCCTTGTAGTGTAGGTTCATTTGTGAACTGAGTGATACGATTGTCTTTTGGATCAATGTATCCGATATTTCCTGCACCAGTTGTCGTAAACCACATCTTTCCATCTACGTCCATCTCTAATGCAAATGGTAGATTGTTCTTTCCAGGAATAATAATTTCTTCAAACCTGTCACTTTCTGGCATGTATTTTATGATTCTGTCTTTGTTGACAATTGTAACCCAAATATTTCCATCAAAATCAGCTTTGATGAAAAGTGGTGTGTTGTCTGAGATAACAGGATCAAAGTTTGGAAGTGTTTTTGTTGTAATTTCTTTTGTTTGAGGGTCTATGAATCCGATTTGATTTCTAGGAGTGTCTACAAACCAAATTTTACCATCTTTGTCTTGAGTTAGAAATGTTGTAGTTAATCCATCAAATGAGTGTGATGTGAACTCTTGAGTTTCAAGTGAAAACTCCCATATGCGTCCATTATCTGATGCATCACTTATCCAAAGTGTATTTCGTCCATCATATAATGGAAATAGTGGTTTTGAATCTTCAGGTAATTCGTATTCAATAACTTGTGTTTGAATGTCAGTTAGTCTTGGTTTTACTAGTAAATTCAAAAGCTTTGATTCATTTGCATTCTCAGTTCTTTGTGCTTCAACTTCAACTAACCATTCTCCTGAAAATCCAAATGTCATTTCCCCTTGGAATTCTATTGGTCTATTCTCTTCTTGTTTGATTATCTCCATTGGAACTTCTATTGGTGAGATATTCTTTGATGGGTTTGATACCTTGACTTTAAGCTGGTCTGAGTCATAGAGTGGATTGCCCTCAAAGTCACTAACCTTAACTAGAATTGTGTTTGACCCACTTGAAAATGGTGAAATATCAATATCAAATTTAGTATTCTCTGTGAATTCTATAGTTTTGAAACCATAAACAATCTCTTGTGCATCAACTTTTTGGATTTCTCCTGCAGGTAATGTTCCATTTGTGATCAACGCAACAACTCCTAGCAGGATGATTCCTAACACTACATCAACTTTGAGCGATTTTTTTAATTTTTTATGAACAGAAATTTTTCCAGATTCAAGATTCTTTTCTGCATCCTTTTGTAATTTTACCTGGAAGTATCCTCCAAATGCAATTATTACTGCAGCAATTGCAATCTTTAGAATAATTAGTTGACCATAGATTGATTCAGTAATTAATCCAATATCGCTTTCTAGGAACCACATTAGTGTTGGTCCTGTAATTATAACAACTCCTACGGCAATAATGAATGCAATTGAGAATCTAGGAATCATTAACAGACTCATCTTTTCTCGTTGTGTTTCTTTTAGTTGGGAAAATGTTGGCAATAAAATAAAGACAAAATAGATGATTCCACCTATCCAAACTCCTGAGACTAAATTGTGAATGTAGTCAAGTATCAATGCTGGTGTGTGACCACTAGCTGCACCATGACCAATCAAACTTGAAGTTGCAATTAATGCTAACATTGCTCCTAACATTGGAATTTGATTCTTTTTTGATAGGGACTTGCTTCTATCCAACCCAAACCAAATACCCAGGAGAATTATCGTTATACTCATTCTCATAACCCATGTTATTCCAAAATCAGTTTGAATTGCATCAAGTGGAGAAACTCCGAGCCTAACACTTTGTACTGCAATCATCAAAATATTTGAGATGAAAATTAAAACAAGTCCAATTCCTGTAATTGACATAAATTTTCCATGATGGAAGTTTCCAATCTTGTCTAGTTCTTCTCTAATAACATGCTTGTTTTGTGTTCCCCAAATTATGAGAGATGCAATTACTGCCCCCAAAACAATTGTTTGGCCTACTAGTCCTGGGAATCTTGCACCAGCTTCGGGTAAAAATATGATTTCAGATGGTCGGTCTACATCAAGTAATGAAGGATCAATTACAACATCACCAACTGCAAACAAGAATGCATCTGGAACAAGATGTCCGTCTACTTTGGAGAGAACTTTAGTTGATACAGTATAAACTCCATCTTCTAATGGAGGTGTTGTGATGATAAGTGATAACTCTCCTTCATAGTAACTAGTGTCTTTGTTGTCTATTTCATTTCCATTTGTATCAAACACTCGAAGTTCACTAAAGTTAATGTCAACTGGTTCTGAAAAATATACAATCACTTCTGTTGTTCCAGCTGGGGCATTAGACGTTAGACTTGGAATAGTTTCTTCAGTAAATGGATGAGCTGCTGCAAATGGGATTGAAATTAATGATATCATTACTAAAGTAATCAGGATCTTTTGCATTTACTCTTCAGGGCAATACTGATAATTTAAACAGTTTTCACAACTTCGAATTTTGTACCAATTCACGTAAAGATAATAACGTGTAATTATGAAATGATAGCAGTGAAAATCGCAGTTTTTGGTATTATTGGTTTGTTGTTCTCTATTGGAATGATAGCTCCCTCATTTGCTCATACTACTGTTCACGTTGAACAATATGAAATTGAAGCAGGATGGAGTGTTGAACCCCCAGTTGTTGGAATTAGAAATGAATTCATGATAAAAGTTATTGAACGTGGAGAAAAAGAAGGTACCTTTACAGGAATTACAAGTGCTTTCAAAGATGTTGATGTAACTGCTATGTTTGGTGGTGCAACAAAGAAAATTGAAGTAAATTCTGATCCTAGACCAGGTTATTATTTCTCTCCAGTTATCCCTACTAAAACAGGGACATACATGATAGAACTAAAAGGAGAAATCCGTGGAGTTCCAGTTGATATTAAAATCCCAATTGAAGACGTAGAGCCAACTGCAGTCTTAGATTTTCCACCTACAAGTAGTGAAGGTACTGCAGACATTGCTGCTCTAAAGAATGCAATCTCATCATTGCAACAAGATGTTTCTAAACTAAAGTCTGGAGAAACTGAAGTAACATCTGATGGTGGTGCAGCATATGACTTTGCAATATTTGGATTGTCAATTGCTGGAACAGCTATAATCTTAGCGATAATTGCTTTAGTAAAAAGAAAATAGAAAAAGAGGATTCCTAGAATCTTGGAACTACTCTAGATTTTGCAGTTACTGCTACGATGCTTATGATTGCAACAGTTAGTACCATCATTACGATTGTACCAAATTCTGGAACAACTTTGGCAGTTGCAACTGTTCCTGTTGGTCCAGTCCAGTCTGCTTCATTACCTGGTGCTCCGATTCCTAGAGAAACAATTTCTACATCAATTGGATTGTCATCAGAACCCAATGCATCAATTTGATGAGTTGCTGTAGACTCCATTGCATGTTGATTAGTTTCTTGTAGGACTACTTCGCCACCTTGTGTTGCAGTAATGTCATAGTTGACGTGTAATTCGCTGAATGTAAGTTCAATTTGTGTTCCACCCATTACTTGTGAATCTGCAATTGAAACCATCAATTCACCGCCATCATCACCATGATCGTCGCCATGTTCTGCTACTACTACTATTGTACCCTGCATCCAAGGATGAACCATACAGAAGTAAGGATATTCACCTTCTTCAGTTGGACTCCACTCGAATGAGCCTCCAGCCATTAACAAACTGGTATCAAAGATACCGTCTGGTCCGTCATCTGGAGTTCCTGAAGTGTATGTGTGTGCTGCAGTGTCAGTGTTTGACATAATTACAACACCACCAACATCAACTGTTGCTACAGTTGGAAGGTAACATCCGTCTGCGGTTTCTTCACAACCTGGTGCACCAGAACCATTTGCTGGTACGATTGTGACTTCTGGATGATCTGCATATGCAGCTGGTGTTGTTGCAACTAATCCAGCTACCATTGCAAATAGTACGAAGAGAGAGCAAATTGCTATAGTCTTCATTAAACAGTTTACTTGGTCGGATACATAAAAACCTCACTGGAATTTCCAATAAGTGAATCTTAGTTTTTTCTAAATTGGTACAACTTTAGAATTCCAAATATAGGAACTCCAACATACATTCCAAGATTTAGTAGTACTATAGAGATACCATATCCTAACATCTCTTGTTCTGAATCAATTTCTACATGATTTAGCAATGATAATGATGATAACATTGGAGTTAGTGTTACTTTCATAACTTCTTTGAATACTGGTTGTTCTCTTTCAAAGTCTGCAACAGCTGGTGAGAATGAATAATAGAATTGATTAAAAGTTGTCATAAATGCAATTCCTGAATTTGTTTTTAGAACTGTATTGTCTCGAAGTTCTCTTAGTTGTTGTACTTGTGGAGCAAGTTCTGAACCAAATGTTGCTGTTGCAATAAGACAACCACCGTTTTCACCATCCATCTTTCCATCGTCTTCTGGAACATCAATTGGTTGTGCGTTAGCCTCACCTACAAGAATGTCAAAAGAAACAATTTCTTTAGGAATTGGTTGGAATAAGATTCCTTCAACTGAAATTTTCATTGAATAAGATCCATCTTCGGGAAATTCTACCTTTAATCCTTTTACAGAGCCTTCAGAAGTGTGAATCAAGTTTGGAGTTTGGAAAATAGTTTCACCACCTTCTTTTGAAATTTCTATTTCGTAATCAATGTGTACTTGAATCTCTTTAGTTTGAGGATTTAAGAAATCTATTCTTAGATTGTTCAAGTCACCTACAACAATTTCATCATGAGTTAATTTTACATTCAAAGTGTTCTTATCTGTAGGTAATGTTTGAGTTTCAGCAAATGCTGGAATCATTAACAGTGGAACAAGTAATAATACAAAAAGAATTTTCATACCGTATATCAAAAAATCATAAATAAAAATTGTACTCCGATTCTTAAAAAAAATCACGCATAGAAATGCTATGCCAGCTTTAAATATGGAATTAACATTATTTCCGTATTGCATAACAAGTTTGCATTATTCATCACAATTATCGGAATTTTCACAATACCTGCATTAATCCCTGATGTCTTTGGACATGGTTTGGGTGGTGATCAAGCTCCAGCTATCTCCTTTGGTGATATGGAAGTAACTGTTAGTACACAACTAAGTCCATCTGACATTACTGTTGGTGAACTTGACGCTGCAAACATGCAAGTTCGTTTCTTTGATACTTTGACTGATACTAATCTTGACAAAGTAACCTATAGAGTAGAACTTTGGCATAGTGGCGAACTTTTGGCTAGAAATTTGTTCTATGACTTGGATGGAAGATTAGATGTTAAGATAACACCAAAAGCTGATTGTAATGAAGAAAATCTACATCAGTGTACTGTTTACCATGGTTCAGAGCATGTTACCGCTCCTGGTGCTCTATTTGTTCAGGGTGTAGAATGTAATGATGATAACTTGGATATGTGTGCAAGACCAGGAATTACAGGTCCAATCTTCTTAGAAGGTGGATTGTACCAAATTCGTGTAGACATTGAGGCTGCAACCAGTCCAAAATCTATCTTGGCAGATTTGTTAAGCTATGAAACTTTTGTTAGCATTGCACAAGATCAAGACTTTGTAATTCAAACTGCAAATGCAGACATTCCAGTTACTGTCAAGACTTACTATGACCATGTTGATAATTTCCAATTTGATCAATCTGATAATTCAATTTCATTTGATATGCCATTTGACTGGACTCCTGAATATGTTGATTTAGTTCAAGTAGTTCATGAAGAAGTTAGAGTTCCAAAAACATTTGCACCATATGCAGAAGGTAAACAGTTCAAAGGATATGTTAATGGTATAGAAGTTGATCAGAGAGCATTACTAAATGACCCATACTCATTTGATGATACTAACATTGTTCATTTCCTAATTACTAATCAAGAATTACAAAGAATTAACGAAGAATTAGGTGTATCAAACTATGACAATCCAAAAATGGATTTGAAACTGGTTCCACTTAGCGCAGTTGAAAAACAATCCACTGAATTTTATCTAGTAGACACTACAAACTATGAACCTGTCCCAACAACTGTTAACATTTCATGGGATGGAAGTTACGGTGCAGGTGATGAAATTCCCTTTGAGATTACATTCTTTGATGAAAATAGAGAACTTGTTAGAGATATGAGATATGTTGTATCATTTATTGATGAAAATGATGAAATCCTAGAGACATTCTTGGGTGATGACCCACAAATGCCAGGAATTTTAGCTACTGAAGGAATTGATGTAAAGAAGATCTATGTTCCATCACAAGGAGTGTATAGAATTGATATTCGAGCATTAGGCACTGGATTAGCATATGATGAGACTTATGCAGGAATTGGTTCAGCAATAATTGAACTTGGACCTAGCATAGGAAAACCTACACCTGGACCAGAAACACAACCACCTGCAGCAATCCCCGCATGGATTAAGAACAACGCAGAGTGGTGGGCTGATGGACAAATTGATGATGGCTCATTTGTGCAAGGTATTCAGTATCTAGTCAAAGAAGGAATTCTAAAAATCCCACCAACATCACAAGGTCAAGGAACTGGTTCTAATGAAATTCCAGCATGGATAAAGAACAATGCAGGCTGGTGGGCAGAAGGTGCAATAGATGATGACTCTTTCATTCAAGGAATTCAATTCTTGATTAAAGAAGGAATCATGAAAGTTCAATCATAGGTTTTTAAATAAATTCAGTCAAGTGATAATGTAATGAAAGACATCAATGACATCATGCCAAAGGTTCCCAACATGAGATGGGGAGCTTTGATGAATAAAGCTCCAACTAGTGATAAAGTTGAAGAGATGAACAAAATTTTCCCAAGCAATGGTAAATGGCATACTATCTTTGAAGAAAAAGATTCTGTTACAATTGATGGAAAAGAAATTCGCAAAAAAGATCCAGACAAGTGGACATAATTTGAAAAATCTATTCCTGTTACTTTTACTACCGTTGTTGTTTGTATCTGCTTTAGGTAGTTCATTTGGTCATGGTGTGGGAAGTGAGACATTTCCTCCTGTAAATCTTGATGGGAAACAAGTAACCGTGGAACTTTCTTCATCTACAAGTGATCCTGAAACAAGTGATGATCAACAAATTTCCATTTCAATGATTGACTTTGATTCTAAAATCACCTTACGTGATGTTACATTTCACATAAAAGCTGAGAAAGGAAGTCAATTTCTTTTTGAACAAGAATTCAAGGCAGATAATGGCTTTCTAGTGTTTAATTTTGTTTCAGAAGAAACTGATTCTATTGTGATAGAGGAAGAAAGTGAGAGTAATGTCTTTGGTTCCTTGTTGGGACTAGATAGTAGACTGATTCACGTAAAAGGTCCAAAACTTAGTGAAGGAGGACTGTACAAATTTGATATCAGCATACTCACTGCTGATGGTTATTCCAAAACACTTGATGATCCACTAGTATTCAACGCAGGAATCTCAATTGCCCAAACAACAAGGCATGAATTTGTTGATCCAAACTTTGGAGACCAAAAAATTGATGTGATTACTTACTATGATGAAATTTCTGATTTTGAATATAATTCTGATTCAAAAGAAATCAGTTACTCTATGCCTTTTGAATGGAGTCAGACAAACATCAATCAAACATCAGTTGTACATGAAGAACTAGTAATCCCAAAAGCATTTGGTGATTTGCTTGTGTCTGGATTCACTATGTACGTCAATGGAGTGCAACTATCTGATGATGTAGCAACAATTGATGATTTTTTTGCTGATGGCCGTATAGTGCATTTTATCATTTATCAAAAAGAGTTACTCAATGTTCTTGAAAACGGTTCAAATGAAAATGGTATGAATTTTCTAATTACTCCTGATAGAGATTATCCCCACTTGAGTTCAGTTACTGAGAACGGACAATTTAGAATTCTTGTATCTTGGGAACCTGAAAACTTGAAATCTGGTTCTGATGCAAAAATACTCTTTGATGTAACTGATGTTTTCTTGAAAAACAAACCTGTCTCAACAAACTATCAGTTCTCTGTAACACAAAATAATAATGTCATTTTTCAACAAAGTGGAATTAGTACTGATTCAAGAGAAGAACATAATGTTGCAGAGTTTGTGATTCCAGAAGATGTTACAGGAATTGTTAACTTGAATTTTTATAATTTAGATAATAATGATCTTGCAAGAACAACTATTCCAATTGTTTTTGATAGAGTTACAAATGAAAAAGAAATTACCATACCTGATTGGATTAGAAACAATGCATTGTGGTGGTCTGAAGAACAAATTGATGATACTACATTTGTCCAAGGAATTGAATATCTAATTAAAAATCAAATCATTGTAATTCCTCCAACTCAACAAGAAGATTCTTCGTCTCAAGAAATTCCTTCATGGATTAGAAACAATGCAGCCTGGTGGGCTGCAGGCCAAATTGATGATAATACCTTTGTCCAAGGATTGGAATATTTGATTCAGAAAGGAATCATACGTGTCTGATCGATACTAGTTCGAGAAATGAACCAGTCGCTTTAAATGAATAATCGCCTAAATTACACTACTTTGTTTAGGCCTGAAAGTATACTTGAAAAAAAATCTACTCTATTTTCAATTGTAGTTACAGGAGTAGTTGCAATTCTAGCTATTCCAATTATAGTTCCTCATTTGTTACATGGTTATCATTTAGCACACATCATTTTACATGTTGGAGGAATATCACTAGCAGTATTCATTACAGTCCTTGCAATTTTTGCATATCACAAATTAAGAACAAAACGACTTTTGCTTAGTGCAATTGCTTTTGCTAATTTCATTGGAGCAGAAATTGTCTTATTGGTTGATGCAACATGGCCTACAGTCTATGACTTTGATTTGATGTCAATTGATGAGATAGGACATTTATTGACGTTTGTCACATTAGGATTACTAGCGTTAGGAGTGTTTAGAAATGACTGATAGAGATACACAAATTCAACAAATTATTGAACAAAATCCTGGAATTCAATTTAGAGAAATTATGCGTTCCTCTGGATTAAAGAATGGTGTTCTGAGTCATTATCTAGACAAATTAGAAAAAAATGGAATCATCAAAGCAACTCGTGGACCACGCCAAGTTAGATTCTATCCTCCACAAATCACAGAAGAAGAATCAATTGTGATCAAAGCATTACGAAAACAAACTCCACGTGATTTACTACTTGCACTAGTCAAAGAAGATGGTTTGGAATTTTCTCAACTTGTAAAAGAAGTAAACAAATCTCCTTCAACTGTTTCATTATATCTATCACAACTAGTTGATGATGGACTAGTAGAAACAAAATTTGTTCAACTCAAAAAAAGATATCATATTAAAGCCAGAGACTTGATAGATAAACTAGTTGAAGACTATAGACCAAGCCTACTTGAGAAACCAACTTCTGGATTTGAAGATATTATCAACGCTTTCTAGTAAATCCTGTAAAACTTTACTATTTGGAATTCTCTTAAGTGTGCTCTTTATTCCGCAGATAGCATTTGCTGATGTCTTCATTCCTGAAAGTGAATACACTGGTTACTATGATTATCAAGGCATTTTCACTGTCGTTGGAAATGTAAAAAATCAAAATGATTTTGCATTGATTCCAACAATTACCATTTCTGTTATTGATGACGATAACACAAAAATTACCAAAGAAATTGTTCATGTCCCAATTCCTGCCATGACTGATATCCCATTTAAAATAAAATTCCCTGAAATTCATGGTGCAAACCCTGAACTATTAGAAGCAGAATTAAGTTACATTAAAACTGAAAAAGATCGTATTCCGATTCAAATTATTTATGATAAAACTTTGATCACTCATGATGATGGACATGTTACTGGAAAAATTGAGAACATTGGAAATTATACCGTATACAATCCAAAAATATATGCAATTGTACATGGCTATGAAAAATACGTCTTAGATGTTGCTCATAACATTGAACCAATTGAAAAAATTGAACCTGGACAGATTCTAGATTTTACCATCTATCCTGATCCATCTGTATCTGAACCGGTACGATTCTATTCTTGTTTTGCACCAGTTGATACTACTGTAATTCCTGTTACTACAAAGAAGAATGGCGGTGATTTTGATTTTAGATATGATTCAGGTGCATGGTATTCAGCTGCAAAGTTTGATGAATCTGGAACAACAATGACAATTCGTGGATACAACAGTTATCCCCTAGAGACATATGCAAATTTTGAATTCTCTCCAATTTCTGGAAATGAAAAATTCTCTGTCACGCTCAATGATGAGCCTATAGAATTTATCCAAAGTATTGATGATATGGGATTTTGGCATGTTGCATTTACAGTCGAGCCTCAATCTCAGGGAATTTTGAAGATTTCAGGCTTTGATAAAGGATTACCGCCAGAACTTCCTACAATTCCTGTATGGGTAAAACAAAATGCAGATTGGTGGGCAACTCAACAAATCTCTGATTCAGAATTTTTAGAGGGAATTGATTTTCTTTTTGAAAAACAAATTCTATCGGTTCCAGCACGTGAAACAGTAACTGAATCACAATGGAAGATTCCAGAGTGGGTACAAACTCCTGCAAGTTGGTGGTATGAAGAAAAAATCACTGATGAAGAATTCCTAAAGATAATTGAGAATCTAGTTCAACGAGAAATTATTGTAATCTAATCTAGAATCACTGGTACATTTCTCGAATGAACCAGTTCTCTATTTATTCCAAAAACGGCATTCTAGGACATGGCACTTAGAGAGAATCACGTAAACTATTCGGTATCAAATGAAGAGATCAAAAAACTAAGTGAACAAGCTCAGAAATATGCTGACAAACTAAATGCAGTTTTTGATGAATCTCACAAAGTTGTGATTGGTCAACAAGATGCTTTACAGAAAATTCTCATTTCAATAATTTCAGATGGTCATGTGCTTTTAGAAAGTGTTCCAGGTTTGGCAAAGACTTTGATGGTAAAGACAATGGCACAAATTTTCAATGTAGATCACGTTAGAATTCAATTTACACCAGATTTGCTTCCTGCAGATATTTTGGGAACAAAAATTTACAAGAATGCTTCAGGCTCATTTGTAACACAAAAAGGTCCAATCTTTCATAATTTTGTACTTGCAGATGAAATTAATCGTGCACCACCAAAAGTTCAATCAGCTTTACTTGAAGTAATGCAAGAGAGAAATGTCAGCATTCACGGAGACACATTTGAACTAAAAAAGCCATTTCTAGTCCTTGCAACCCAAAACCCTATTGAAAATGAGGGAACATACAAGCTTCCTGAAGCACAAGTAGATAGATTTGCTTTGAAAATTTTAATTGATTATCCTTCAAAACAAGAAGAGCTTGAAATTATTGAAAAAAATTCATCCACACAAGATAACACTGTAAAATCAATAATCAGTCCTGAAGAAATTTTAGAAATTCAAAAATTCAATGAGAAAATTTATGCTGATAAAGTAATTACAGAATACATTGCAGACATTGTAAATGCAACAAGAAATCCAAAAGATTATGATTTGGATTTAGAAAACATGATAGAATTTGGAGCATCTCCTAGAGCATCAATCTGGTTAATGAGAACAGCAAAAGCAAATGCTATGCTTAATGGAAGAGGTTTCATAATTCCTGAAGACATCAAAGCAGTTGCACACGAAGTTTTACGTCATAGAATAATCTTGACATTTGAGGCAGAAGCAAATGGAATTACCTCTGATAAGGTAATTGACTTTGTTTTAGAAAAAATCAGTCCGCCATAGGTAGGTTACCATGACAGATCTCACAGAACTCTTGAAACAGGTCAAAAACCTCGATATCAAGACCAAAAATCTAGTTGAAGGCATGGAATCAGGCGCCTATAGGTCTAGATTTCGAGGTGGGGGCATTGAATTCTCTGAAGTCAGAGAATATGCTGCAGGCGATGATGCCCGAAGAGTAGATTGGAATGTTTCAGCACGATACAATGATCTTTTTGTAAAAGAGTTTGTCGAAGAAAAAGAGCTAAACGTCTATGTCGTTATGGACATGTCTGCAAGTAACGATTTTGGTTTTATTAAAAGTAAAAAAGAACTTGGATTTGAAATAACAGCTTCTTTGATGTTTTCTGCATTAAAGAACAATGACAGAGTTGGATTGGGATTATTTACAGACTCTTTAGAAAAATTTGTTCCTGCAAAGAAAGGAAAAAAACACATGATGGAGATTTTAAAAAAATTATTAGAATACGCGCCAAAGAGTACACAAACTGACATCTTTAGATCGTTATCAGAATTACAAAAAAATCTAAAACGAAGAAGCGTTGTATTTGTTGTTTCAGATTTTATGTCAGATTCATTTGTAAAACCATTACGCTATCTCAAACTAAAACATCAGGTTGTTCTAGTAAATATTTCAGATATTCGTGAAATAGAGATTCCACAAATTGGTAATGTGTATTTGGAAGATGCAGAATCTGGAGAACAAATACTAGTAAACACATCTGATAAAAAATTCCAAGAAGAGTATTCTAATCTCATCAAAAAAACAAGAGAAGAAACTGAATATGAAATGAAAAAGTTGGGCGTTGATTTTCTAAATCTATCAAATGAAGAACCATTTGATGTTACATTTAATCGCTATATTCATAGCAGGAGACGAAAGTAAATGGAAATTCATTTTGAATATCTTTATGCATTGTTTTTGCTTTTGATAATACCTGGATTGTATGTTCTTTACTCAAAATACAATTCTGAGAAAAAAGATTCAATCATGAAGTTCAGCTCGTTAAAGATTGTAAAAAGATCTGTAATGGGTAAAAATTTCCTAAGAAAACATTTGCCATTTGTTTTGATGATGGGAATTCTTGGATTGATAATAATTGGTCTTGCAAATCCTCAGATTCCAACATTATCAGTTGAGAATGGCATTAACTTGAGCATAGTTTTGGATGGTTCTGAGAGTATGGCAGCCACAGATTACGAGCCTACACGCCTAGATGCAGCAAAGAATGCCATTAGTAATCTGATTTTGAAAATGGGTCCACAGCATAATGTGGGGATAATACTCTTTGAGTCTGGTGCTACCACCGTTTCCTATCTTACACCTGACAAAGACAAATCAATTAATGCACTTTCATCAATAGAGCAGGGATTAGGTGCTACTGCCATTGGAGATGGACTTGCACTTGGAATAGACATGGCCTCATCAATCCCTGATAAGAAAGGAGTAGTGATCTTACTTAGTGACGGAGTTCACAATTCAGGACTAGTTACACCTGAAGAAGCAACAGAATATGCAAAAAACAACAATGTCCAAATCCATACAATTGGATTGGGTTCAGTCGAACCTGTTTTTCTAAGAGATGACATCTATGGTGAACCACAATATGCAGAACTTGATGAAGATACACTTGTTACAATTGCACAGCAAACTTCTGGAAGTTATTACAAATCACTTGACGAGCAAACACTAAATGAAATTTTTGTTAATCTTAGTTCTAATCTTGACTATGAAATGGAGTACTCTACAATAAGAGATTGGTTTATAGCTGCTGCAATTGGATTGTTGTTGATTGATGCTTACATAATTTATGGCAGGTATAGAATTGTCGCATAACTTTCTACGTTTTAAAAAAGAATTTGCAACAATTTTCCTATTACTACCACTAATCGTTGTAAATCCTGCATTTGCAGAATCTGCAGAAATTCAAATGGATTGGTTAATTGAAGGACAACTTGAAGAAAAAACTGTTACAACACAAGAAGCTGAAATAGTTTCAAACTATGAAGAACTAATAGAAAAAGAAGCAAAACCAATCTATGACAAATTCATTACCGGTAACAAGTATTCAATGGGTGATTACAAAATCACAATTGATTCTGAAGAAGGTCAAGTTTTAGCTGGAATGCTAATTGAACAACGTGATCTTAGACAAGAAAGTTTTCAACATAAAATAAAATATTATGACAGATTTTCAGACGGCTATGTCCAAATTGCTGAAGCTCTGTTAGATCCTATTGGAGATTCCAGATACCTCATCAAAGGTCAGACTTTTGACTATAATCCAAACTCAAATCTTGAGCTTTTTGTGCTTGAGCGTGGCTATACTATGGATAATTTAGAGGCAATTCCAAATGACATCTTTACACCAAAGGAATTCACATTAGGACGCCACCTTATGGATGAAGCCACACGAAGCGGTGAAGGTGAATTTGATCTAAGAGAATACTCTCCAAACTATCTCTTACTCAATAAAGAACAAATTCAAGAAAGAATGAATGAAGCATTCTCAGAACAAACTTCACAACTATTTGATGGAATATTATCTGGTGAACAACTTCCACCTGGTAAATTACCTGATCTTGGTATTGGAGTTTCTTCACCAACAAGTGAATCAGAAAGCATATTTGATAATTTCAAATTTGAAAAACCAAAATTCGAAAACACAAGACATGTACGTGACTCATTACAGAGCAATCCATTCCAGATAACTAATCCTGCACAAAGCCTTGAAAACATTTCATTGTTATTGATAATTCCAGTATTTGTCGCATTGGCAGTATTTGGATATCTATTACGCAAGAAATTATCTGAAAGAAAACCTCAAGAACCAGTATTATTTGTATCAAAACCTCAAACTGACTTTAGAGAATTAACTCAACAAATGATACACAAATCTCAGAATCTGTTTGATAACAACCAAA
>REGJ01000014.1 GCA_003702525.1 Candidatus Nitrosopumilus sp. | reverse complement strand
CCTGAAGTACCTTTTTTTAATTTGACCTCACATTTGGGGCAAAACTTCAATTCTAATTTACCTTAAGTTTTGAATTGAATAATTGTTTGAACTCATCTGCCATCTTGATTGCTGAATCAGTGGCTTTTTTTATTTCACCTAGAGGTTTTGAACTAGAATTAATTCGCATCCAGCATTCGTTAGTTAGTGGATGTTTTACGATAACACCTGCAAAATCAATGTTTGATTCCTTTAGAAGCTCATGTTGAATTAGGTACAAAATGCCAATATCGGTTTCAGTGATTGAAAGGTTGATTTCTTTGGCTTCTGAACTGATTACTTGTGCGTTCATGTATTCAGAAAAAGCACTTATTGCGGATATAAATCATTATGAGCAGTAGAAATGGGCGAAAGTAGGATTTCAGACATAGAATTGGTAAAATCCAAGGACGAATACGCATCAGATGAAAATATCGAGATAAATGTACAATTTTCAGTTGAAGGCGGTTTGAGAGACGCATTCAATGAGGCAAACTGGACTGATGCATACAATAAAAACGATGTCTCATTCAAATTGAAATGTGGTGTAAAACTGACTTCAGGTGGCTTTAGGAAGAAAGAGCTAGGCAGAACAATTGACACCTACAGAAAGGCATCTATATTTTGGACTAGAAATCCGAAACTTGTCAATCCTATGAAAGATAGAAGAATTTGGGTTCAAGTAGCCAAAAACTTTGAGCCATTTATCAGACTTACAGAAGAAGAAGTCAGACAGGAATTATTTGATTTTAATGAGAAATTTGTTTTCAAAGCAGAAGATTTGGGAAAAGGCACACACAAAATTAGTGCTGAGGCATTTGCATCATGGCAAAAACACGAGTTTACAGAGCCAGGAAATGTCAAGAACAATTCTAGTGAAATTGAGATAAAAATCAATTAGGGATATAAGGAACTTTTTTGGTGAATTAATATGGCAAAATATGACGGTTTGTTAGGACAACCACTTCTTGAAATAGAAGATCCGGATAAAGAAGGAGGCATTACTTTCATTATGAAAGATAATAGATTTTTGTTCATCAAAGTGGTTGATGGTAAAATTGAGACGGTGTCAATTCCAGAATAGGTGAAAATGAATGATAGATGTTGAAGAATTCAAAATGAAAGAAATTCTAAAAATTGAAGAATCTGATTCAAATGATGAATTAACAGTAACTTTTTCAGATAATAAAATTATGAAGATCAAAATAGTTGATGGAAAACCAGTTTCAGAATCTGTTTAATTTTTTACATGTTTTTCATAAAAACCAATAGCTAGTTCTTGTACTTCAGATTGTATAGAACCAGGTCTTTCTTCACGGATCATTTCAATAGCTTTTTTTGCTGAGAATTTTTGGTATTTTACAAAATAACATGCAAGTATTGTTCCAGCTCTTCCCATACCAGCTGCACAATGAACCATTACTGCTTGATCATTTGTAATTTGTTCATGTATAAAATCAACTGCAGTATCAATTCTTTCCATATCAGGTGCGGTTAGATCAGGAGTTGGTACATGAAGATATCCAATATCCTGTACCCAATTATCAGGCAGAGCATTTTCAGTCATAGTTACAATTGATTTTACGCCTTGATTTACAATCCAATCAAACTCATCAAAACTTGTAGGCATACCAGAGCCTGCTAATTTTTCTTCAATCAACCAGGAAAAGTTTGTAGGTTTTTTTGTAATCTTTCCATGAACCTTTCTCCAAATATTTCCAGGTTTGCTCATAGAAGATGTTAACATTCACTATATTTTTAGCATTACGAAATATCTAGTGTGCAATAGCTCTTACAGGGGAACCTGTTGCATCTTTTAGTTTTAGTGGAAGAATTGTAAAATAAAATTCCTTTGATTTGATCTTATTCAAGTTTGTCAGGTTTTCTACTATCAAGATATTGTTTTTTGATAAAATATGATGAACAGTAAATGATTCATCTTTTCCAAGATCTATACTTGGGGAATCTATTCCAACAAGATTTGTCTTTTTTTGTGCAATATATGTAGATGCGGATAATGCCAATCCAGGATTTTCTGTAAAGTAATTGTCTTTTTTGAGGTTCTTTTGCCAATCTGTAAAAAAGAAGATAGATGATTTGTCAGGAATGATTCCATTTTTTTTCTCAAATTGAATAATGTCTGATTTTGTAATTGGAGAATTCTTGGGTTTTCTTATTTTGATTAGAATTGCTTTTCCCATTAATCTGCCAAGTGGGATCTGGTCAATTTTGATACCATTCTTGATAAAATGAAAAGGAGCATCGAGATGAGTTCCAGTATGGGAACTTAGGAACAAAAGTTCTAGATTATACCCATCTTCTTTGAGATTTGACCAAGAAATGAATTGTGGTATTGGAGAACCAGGAAAACTCGGAATAGATTTTGATATTGTAAGTGTTAGATCGATTGGTTTCACATCAATACGACAAAATGCTAATTAATCAATTTTTGAATTATGAAAAGTTAAATACTCTTTGAGTAAAAATTTCGTGTGCCTACTGCATATGTTCTACTAAATTCTGATTTAGGATCAGATGAATCAATCATCAATGAGGTAAAGCAAATTCTCGCAGATGCCGATGTAACCTATGAAGTCCAAGGAGTTTATGGTGTATATGACATTGTCTTGAAATTATCTTCAGATGATGCTGAAAAACTACGTTCAATCATTACCAATAAAATCAGAAAAATTACCAAAGTACAGTCTACCTTAACGATGATGGTAATAGAAGAGCAAGAGAATCTATAGTTTCTTTATTGCATCTACTACAGACATAATTTGAGATTCTGAATTAAAGAAATGAGGTGATGCTCGTACAATCTTTTTTTCCATGATTTCCCTTAGAGCCAAGATGATGTTTTGTTTTTCTAGCCTGTCAACAACTTCTTGTGAATCCATTCCTTCTATGTTAAATGATACAATGCTGGTTCTAGAATTAGGATCTTCAGGACCATACAAAATAATTTTTGGAATTTTTGATAGTTCTTCTCTTAGAAGGATAGACAGGTATTGATTTTTTTTACGAATATTTTTGAGACCGAAATTGAGCAAATAATTTGCAGAAGATTCCAATCCAACAACTCCAACATAATTTCTAAATCCTGTTTGGAACTTATCAGGAAGTTCTTTGAATGCTAGATTGATATCATCATAGATTATTGCTGATTCACCACCAATAGTTTTTGGTTCTAATAGTTCACTTGATTTTCTATTACAATAAAACAAACCAGTTCCCATTGGTCCACAAAGCCATTTTGAACCATTAAAGGACATGAAATTACAATTAATTTTTGAAACATCAACGTCAATACATCCTACAGTTTGTGCACTATCAACAAAAAGAGGTACGTCATGAAGGGTTTTTGAAATTTCCTCCAAAGGTAAGATAGAACCAGTGTTGTACAAAGCATGACTAAGAGCAACTAATTTTGTATTATCATCAATTAATGATTCTAAATCTTCAGGTTTGAAGAATCCATCTTTATCTATAGGGAGATTTTTCACAGAGATTTTTTCTTGTAGTTTTAACCAAGGGTAAAAATTTGAATGATGTTCGTGAGTCATTCCACGAATAATCATGTTTGATTTTTCATCAAATGAAAGTCCATTTGCAACAATATTGATTCCATCAGTAGTGCTTTGAGTTAGAACTACTTCATCAGGTTGACATGAGATAATTTTTGCTATGATTTTTCTTACATTTCTTAATTTTTCAGTTACAAATAGTTCGGATTCTTTTGAATCGGGTCCAATAGAGTTGTAAGAGATTAGAAATTCCTTCATTGCCTCTATGCTTTGGTTAGGCATTAGAGATACTGATGCATTGTTTAGATAGATTTTATCTGAATCTGGAAAATCAGCTGAAATGTCATTTGATACTAAATTCATTATTATATCTGTAGAATGCTAAATGGGTGTTGGATAAAAGTCCTGAGCAGATTTTAGATAGTAAACTAGTCCACATTCAAAATGAGTTTAAAGAGAAAATCCCTAACATTGTACTTTGTTCAGAACCATTTCACAAAGCAGAGTTTATCAATAAATTAATCGTGTCTGTTGAAAAACCAATAATTTTTGTAGATTTGGATTTACTTTATACAGGATATGTGGAATCAGGTATGATTCAAAAGAAAAATAATCTAACAATATTTTATCCTACAAAAGAAAATTGGGAAGAAAAATTCACTGAAATAATCACAAAAGTATCTAAAGAAAAATTCCTTGTGATTATCGACTCATTTAATGGAGTCTACAACATGTTTGAAGACTTAGAATCTGCCATATTCATTAACTCATGTATTATGTTGCTTGCATCTTTGGGGAATGATACAGATTCTTCTGTTATCATAACTGCAATGGCCAGAAAAAAAGAAAATGAGGGTTGGATTCTAACACCAGGAGGCAAACAAATCATCAAATCTACAAAAACTGGTGTTTATCTTCTAAAGAAAATCGAGAATGATTTGATTATTCGTCAAATAGATAAGGATTCAAAGATTTTCAAGATCTAATCAAAAAGATAGCCAAAATGCGATCAAAAATTCAAACGCCGTTATAAAATTTCAAACGCCGTTATAACACCGGATTTTTAGGCAAATTATATTAATGCCGAATCAAGATTTTATTTTGTTATGCCAGTAGGAATTATTCCAGACATAAGCGAACAAATGTGTATCGGATGTGCACTATGTGTAGAAATCTGTACAACACTTGGTCCAGATGTCCTTAGAGTAAAACCAGTTGAAGGCTGGAAGAGAGGTAAAGCATTTGTCTTTTACCCAGAGAGATGTATTTCTGATGGTGCATGCATTGGTGTATGCCCAACAAAAGCAATCTTTTGGATGAGACCAATGGACTTTACTGTTGGACAACCAGTTCCACTCCACAAAGATTCAGTCTTCGTAAAAGGTTGGACCGAATTAATCGATTAGATTAGTTCAACTTTTAATTTCTTTTTCTTATTTTAGATTTTAACAGCCCCAGGCTTAGATTCTTGGATATCAGGTTTCTTCTTTAACCAAAGTAATGCGACAATAAACATTACTGCTGGAATGAGAATTATGAAAATCATTAACTCGTAATAAGTTGTTAAGCGTTGTGCAGGTTTGATATGATATTCTTCATGGGATATTTTTTCAGGATTAGCATAAACTGCGGTAGTAAAATCGACTGATCTTTGTTCTTTACTTTGTACATCTCCAAATACAGTTACACTTTCTTCAGCTAAAAGTGAAGGGGTTTGAATTCCCTCAATTCTGACAATAATTGAACCAGAGTTTGAGAATACATAATTTCGATAATCACCACCAATTTGACTTAGTCCTTCATCACGAAAAATTTCTTGTCCATTTTGGAAGATTACAAAGTTGTATTTCATTTCTGCAAGATTAGAGTTTGTTTGGGGATCATAGAATTGATATACAAATTGAATTTTTTCATGAGTCTTGATTACAGGAGGATCCCATGATAAATCAACTTCAATTGCTCTATCTGGAGTATATTGCACTATAGGAAATTGAATTTCTTTTCCTGTTGCATCATGAGGATAATCTGGAGTTGCTTCTTCAACAATTACCATACCATCCATCCATGGATGAATTGTACAAAAATAAGAAAATCTGCCTGATTCTTCAAACTTGTATGACCAAGATTCACCAGGCATAAATCTAGAACTATCAAAAATTCCATCTGGTTTTCCAAAATCTCTGTTATCCATCCAACCAAAACGTCCTGGACCATCACCACTAGTTACAGTGTGAGCTTCTCTATCATCATTATACCAAATTATTGTATCTCCTACAATGATGTTAATCAAAGGAGGATCATACCAAACTTCTGCAGGAGTGTTTAGTTCAGGGTTGTATGCACCAAACGGAATATCAATTATGTATTCTTCAGCAAAAGCAAAAGGAATTGAGCCTGAAAATAGAATTAATGAAAATATGAAGAGGCAATTCATAGATAAAGTATGTTAAATTTTATAATAAATCCACAAGGTAATTTCCAAAATCGAAAGTAATTATCAAAAGAAAGAATTACTGGAGATATAATATACTTGAAAATACTAGAAGCCTTGATATTTACATAAAAACAACAAAGAACAAAATTGGCAGTCTCAATAAATCTTGGTAAAAAACTTGTTTTGCTTGTTATGCTTGTAACAATGACTGCATTAGGAATTACATCTTACATGAGCATAGATTATTCCAGTGAAACTCTCAAAGAAAGAGGTGGAGAATTATTACATGGTGAATCCGATATTAGAGGAGAATCTTTAAAATTACTTTTTGAGACAAGAATAGAACAAAACAAAATTCTTGCAAATGATCCTATGATTCGACTTTTGGTTTCAGAGATGGATGGGGTTTCAGGATTAGAATTAAAAACTTTGAAAGAAGAAAAACGTAGAGACTTTCTAATTCAAGTACAAGCATTTCAAGAGCTTGTTGGATTCTCAATTGGGTTTGAAGATACTAAAATAATCGGCAACAACGGAAATGTTTTCTTCTCACTTGTAGGAATATCTGATGAGGATTATTCTCAAAATGAGTACTTTCAAAGAGGATTAAAGGAGTCATTTGTTGACTTTGAGCCTTCAGGTACAGGCAAAAAAATGATTGTTGTTACTCCTGTTTATGCTGCAGATAGTAAAATTGGTGATGAAGCAATTGGTGTCATCATCTCAAGAATGAGGACTGCTGCAATTGACAATGTTTTACTTAACAGAAGTGGCTTAGGTGAAACAGGTGAAGTTTACATTGTTAATAGTGACTTTGTAATGTTATCTGAATCAAGATTTTTTGAAAAAGCAGTGTTTAACCAACAAGTAGACACAGTTGGCGTTCAAGAATGTTTTACTAATAATATGGAGCATGTTGGAATTTATCCTGATTATAGAGGAATTTCGATATATGGATCATCTTACTGTATGCCAGAATATGGAATAGTGTTGCTTGCAGAGATGGATGAAAAAGAGTTGGTTGAACCAATAAAAATTCTACAAACTAGAATTGTCCTTACTAGTTTACTCATAACATTGGCAATGGGATTAGTTGCATTTTTTGCTGCTGAGTCATTATCACATCCATTACGTGCGCTAAAAAAGGCTGCAAATAAGATTGCAGATGGCAATTTTGATGTCAGAACTAATATCAAAACAAGAGATGAGATTGCAGAGTTATCTAATGCATTTGACTCTATGGCACAGAAATTACAAGAATCATTAATTGAGATTAAACAAAAAGATGAAGTCATCAAACAACTTGAAGGCGACATGTTGCTGAAGTTTTCACAACATGAAGAAAATGATTGTGTAGGGGTAATCGATATGGCAGACTCTACTAGAATATCATCAAAATTATCTGATCAAGACATTTCAAAATTGTATGAAATATTTTTGAATTTTATGGCAAAGATTGTCATTAAACATAAAGGAGAAGTCATAAAAAATATTGGAGATGCGTTGATGTTTAGATTTGCAAACGTTGATACAAAAAATGATGAACAATTGAAAAACACTCTTGAGTGTTGTCTATCTATGGTTGAATCACATGGAAAACTACAAGAAGAACTCAAAAAAGAAGACATGCCACAATTAGATTATAAAATTAGTTTGACATATGGTCCAGTCAAAGTAGCTGAAAGTACTACTTCAAAAATTAGTGATGTTTTTGGTCCTACTGTTAATCGATGTTTCAAAATCAATTCACTTTGTCCAAAAAACAGCCTAGTTGTAGGTGAGAATGTTGAAAAGATCTTCAAAGGTTTTTCAGAATACGAGTTTTCAGAATTATGTATAATTGAATTAAAGCAAAAATACGGTTACAATATTTTTGAAGTTAGGAGAAAAGGCTTGGATGGTTTTAGCACAAAATCTGATTAATTTCTAGAAAATCCAAACTTTGATGCCCAACCTGATTTTTGTTTTTTTGTAGGTTTTTTTGAAAGATTGTTCAGCATGTCATATGTGATCGTAAATCCATGACCAACCATGGTTGCATCGTTTGCATAGTTTTGTTTGTTAGGAACAAATTCATCAGCTAAATCTTTGATTTTCTTTGTTTTGAGATCAAATAATCTGATTTTTTTGCCATTTTCTAACTCAATTTTAGCATCACCGCTCAATCCTTGAATAGAAAAATTTTCAAAAAATCGAAGTGAACCGCCTTCTTTTAATTTGATCACAGAATCATATGTAAATTTGCCTCCATAAAACAAAACCTCACGTGCAGAAATTGTTACATCATCTTCTACATTTAGCACAATAACTGTATCAGCATCTAATGATACAGTATTAACTACATTCTCAGTAATAATTTTTCCATTTGGAGCAGAAACATTCGTTCTATGTTCCATAATTTTGTAAACACCAACCTTACCATCAGGATCTTCAACTCTGAATTTTCTTCCAAAAATATTTCCCACTACAACATTTCCATTGTCTACAATAATTTGGGCTCCATTTTCAATTTTGTATTTATTTTCTAAAGGATCAATGAATTTGAAATCTCCTTTTGTTAGGTGAATATTTGTTTGAAATTCTTGAGTCCAGGACGGACTAGTAATGTTTCCTTGCATGATAATTGGCCCATCATAAGTCAAATTTCCTGCCATGAAGTTTCCTTTGATAGACAAAGCACCATTAGCTTTTCTTTCAAATTCCATTTCACCTAAAGTTTTTGAACCAAATAGTTTTGATCCAGTTGAATTTGCTCTATTATGTGCTCCAGCCCATTCTTCAGCTGTTTTCATTTCTTTAGATAATTGTTGGCCCAAAATCTGATTTTTTCTTCTAACATCAGCTTCAGATTCATCAGAATAAACTCTTGAGTTTTTTATTTTTTCAATATCTGTTTCAGGATATTTTTTTCCAATTTTTAGATCTTCATATGCTTGTTTAATTTTTATGAATTGTTCATTTTCACCACCACGATCAGAATGATATTGTAGAGCTAATCTTCTAAATGCATCACGAATTTCTTTTTCAGTAGTTCCTTCAACAATTCCTAAGATATCATAATTACTTTCAACCATATCTGGCAGTCCCCAAATAATTTTTCATAATTCCTATACTTGTAGGTTATTACATTTACAGAATATCAAGGATTTGTAAAGAAAAATTGGAAAGATGTACTATTTTACAACTAGTACAGGTATCTTGGTTTTGTGCATGACATAGTTTGAGGTGCTTCCAAGAAATGTTTCTTTGGCACCACCCATACCTCTTGCACCAATTACGATCATGTCAAATTTGCCTTTTTTAGCATACTTGATGATTTCAGAACCTGTATGACCGCCACCTGTTTGATACTTGAATTTGGCACCAGCTTTTTGGGCTTTTTGCATTGCAGGACCAATAGCTTTTACGGCCTTTTTCTGTGCATCATCTTTCATTTTTTGTGTGTATTTTATTCCGGCTGCAATAGGTAAGTGAAATACGTAAAAACCAGTAATTTCAGCACCACTACCTTTTGCAAGTTCAATTGCTCTATCCAAACCACGTGTGGAATTTGTAGAACCATCAAGTGGAACAAGAATTTTTGAGAATTTTCCCATAGAGCAATTTTTTATCAATTCAATATAAAGAGGAATACTAATTTTCAAAGTTGAAATTTGAAAATCACAATCAGAGTTGGGAATTATATCTTCTACTTTTATACAAAAAATGTAACTTTTTAAGAATTGTCAATAGTTGAATTTTCAAACAAACCAATTACTATTATTAAAAATTCTACAATTTCTGATGCTATCAAAATGCTTCTCAACACAAAGATTAGTAGATTGATTGTAAATGATGGTGGAAAACATATCGGTATAATTACAGAAAAAGACATAGGATTTTTTTTGTTTTCAGAGACCACAAAAAAAGGATTAGAAGAAATTCCTATCATAGATATTATGAAACCAATTGAAATTGTTGGAGAAGAGATCACACTCAAAAACGCTGCAAAGATTATGATTGAAAAAAGAATTAGTTCATTGTATATAGGAAGTGATCAAGAAATAAAATTAATTGTTACAAAAAGTGATCTTGTAAAATATTTTGCAAGAAGACTATCAGGTAAAAATAAAGTTGTTGATTTTATGACTCACAATTACGAGTTTACACATACAGCTGCACCATTGTATAAAGTTGTAAGAAAGATGTTAGAAAAGAAAATTTCAAGAATAATTGTAAAAAATCAACAAGAAGAACCTGTGGGAATAATTTCATTTAGAGATCTATTCAGAATATCAATTGAACTTGGCAGTGAAGATGATTTTTCAGGAACAAATTTTGAGAATGTTAGGCGTGGATTTCTCTCAGAAGAGGGATTTGGAGACATTTCATTGGCCAGAGATGTAATGACTAAAGGATTAATCACTATCAAATTCAATGAGGATTTGGCTGAAGCTTGCAATGTGTTATTAGAAAATAATGTAAGTGGATTAGTTGTTCTTGATGGAAACAATACCATTGCAGGAATAATTAGTAAAAGTGATGTAACAAAAGCATTAGCATCATAATAACATGAAATGGCATTTTGATGATTTTATTTATGGTTCCATTGATGGGGCAGTTACAACTTTTGCAATAGTTGCTGGTGTTGTAGGTGCTGGATTATCGCCTGGAATAATTCTAATTTTGGGATTTGCAAATCTTTTTGCAGACGGTTTTGCAATGGCTGCAGCAAATTTTCAGGCATCAAAAGCAAGAAATGAGTTTATTCAAATGAAGAGAAAACAAGAAGAATGGGAAATTGATAATTTAGAAGATGAAGAAAGAGAAGAAATTAGAGATATTTACAGAAAAAAAGGTTTCAAAGATGAGTTATTAGAAGAAATCGTTCGAATAATTACTTCAAGAAGAAAAGTTTGGGTTGATACCATGATGAGGGAAGAATTAGGGCTAATTGAAGATGAAAAGAAACCAGTTGACAGCTCTGTTAGCACATTTGTAGGTTTTAATGCAATTGGAGTAATTCCTCTAATTCCTTTTATCATATTTTTTGCATTTGATTCGAATTTGAATTCAGAGACATTTCTTTATTCAACAATTTCAGTAGCAATTGCATTTTTCATTGTCGGAATGATCAAAGCAAAAATTGTAAAGAAATCAATGATTCGTGCAGGAATCTACACTCTTATCATTGGTGGAATTGCAGCAACTGTCGCCTACATGGTAGGATATGGATTAAATTTTCTAGTTCAATAGGGAAACAGAATGTCTGAATTACATCGTCATATGGGACTTTTCCACCTTACCATGTATGGTGTTGGATTAATTCTTGGTGCAGGAATCTATGTCTTAATTGGAGAAGCTGCAGGGTTTGCTGGAAATTCAATGTGGATATCTTTTTTGTTAGGAGGAATAGTTGCAATGTTTGCAGGATTAAGTTATGCAGAACTTTCTGCATTATATCCAAAAGCCGCTGCAGAATATACTTTTGTAAAAAATGCTTTCAAGAATAGATTTTTTGGATTTATTATAGGATGGCTTACTGCAATTACATCCATAATTGTTGCAGCTACAGTTGCTTTAGGATTTGGTGGTTATCTAACTCAGTTTATTGATTTGCCAATTGAAATTGGAGCAGTAATTTTAATTGTAATTTTATCAATTGTGAATTTTATTGGAATTAGAGAATCAGCATGGGCAAACACCATATTTGCATTGGTTACTGCTGCAGGACTTGTTCTAATTATTTTTCTCGGATTTTCAATGGAACCAGTTGAGACAATTGACTATTTTGAAGCACCAAGTGGAATGACTGGAATCATTCTTGCATTTGTATTAATTTTCTTTGCATTTATTGGATTTGAAGACATGGCAAATGTTGCTGAAGAAGTAAGAAGGCCTCAAAAAACAATTCCAAGAGCAATAATTTTGTCTATAGTAATAACAGGTGTAATTTACATTCTAGTATCTTTAGCATCAATTCGAATTCTAAATTGGCAAGATTTAGCAGCATCTTCTGCTCCTTTAGCTGATGTTGCTCATGGAGCAATAGGGATGAATGGTAGTGTAACACTTTCACTAATTGCACTTTTTGCTACAGCAAGTACTGTTTTGATTACACTAGTTGCAGGAGCCAGAATTCTATACGGAATGGCAAAAAGTAGAACTCTGCCTGAATTTTTAGGCAGGGTTCATCCTAAAACAAAAACACCTTGGATTGCAGTTATTGGAATTTTGGCGGCATCAATTGGTTTTGCTTTTGTTGGAGATATAGTGATTATAGCAAACATTGTAGTTTTTGCAGTAGTAATTACTTTTGCAGCAATTAACTTAGCAGTAATCGTTCTACGATATACAGAACCAGTTTTAGAAAGACCGTTTAGAGTTCCAGTAAATATTGGAAAATTCCCAATTTTACCATTATTTGGATTTGGAACAACTGTTTACATGGCATTACAATTTGAGACAGAAATAATTCTTGTAGGATTATCTATTATTGCAATTGGAGCTGTTTTGTATTTATTTTTGAGACGAAGAAAAGATTTTATGAATTCTAATTAATTCTTTTTAGATTTTGCTAGAGCAACAACAGCAATTGCGATTCCAATAATTCCAACACCAATTCCTGCATAACCCATATCCATTTGTTGTTTAGTTTCTTCTAGATTTTTAACAGAATCTTCCAGGTCACCAATATCTTCAATCAATGCAGTATGTCCATCAATCATTTGTTGTACAGTGATATCAGAAGGTTCAGGGAATTCAATGTAAGCACGTTCTGCCACTTTTGGAGGATGCATGGATAAACTAATTGGCGTATCTTTAATTGAACCCAATATGTTTGCTTGATAGAATCCTGAAACAGTTGGATTTACAAACGCATAATATTTTCCAGGAATGTTATGATCAGGTGAAAGTGGAAGAGTTATGCTTTCATCTTTGTAAATTAATTGCATCTTTACTGTTTTTTTCAAACCTTCAACTCCATTTTGAAATTCTTGAGATTCAGCACATTTGATGGGTTCTGGGATCTCTGGACATGTATTCATAGGACTAACATAGAATTCAATTGCATTAGTTTCTCCAGAAACAACTGGTTCGTTCATCCAACCAATTTCTACTCTATATTCTCCCACTGCATCTACAGTATGTCCATAGGCAATACCAAATGAGCTGGGAAGTAGTAATAACAAAAATAGAATTTTCAAGTTCATGTTAAAAAAAGTGATATATGATTTTAAAAATGTTCTATGTTTGTAAGAATCAATTTAGATTAATTTTGATATTTGTACCAATTATGCATCAGCATACATTGAAACTTCCCATGCAGTAGGAGTTTGTGCAAATGCAACATATTCTTTGTATTTTAATTCAGAATAAACATCAAGAAAGTCTTTAGTAAAAACTTCTTCAAGAAATTTTGAATCAGATACTAAAGAGTCAAGAGCACCTTTTAGTGATACAGGCAATGAACCAATTTTGTATTCTCGTTTCTTTTCTGTAGAAAGTTTGTAAACATTTTCTTCTATTGGATCACCAGGATCAATTTTATTTTTAATTCCATCTAAACCTGCAAGTAATAATGCTGCTTCTAAAAGATAGATATTTGCAGTGGGATCAGGAACCCTATATTCAAGTCTCTTACTTTTTGCCTGATTTCTATTATACATTGGAACTCTAATTGCAGCAGATCTATTGGCTAATCCCCAACAAACATTGACAGGTGCCTCAAATCCAGGAACAAGACGTTTGTAGGAGTTAGTTGTTGGATTTGAAATTGCACATAAAGCAGATGCATGACTCAGAATTCCTCCAATGTAATATCTTCCAGTTTGACTCATTTGTGCAAGTTCATCATTTTCATCATACATGGCATTTGAATCGCCATTCCACAGACTTTGGTGAGTATGCATTGCTGATGCGTTATCACCAAAAATTGGTTTTGGCATGAATGTTGCAACTTTGTTTTTTCTTTTAGCTTTAACTTTAATTAAATTTTTTACTCCAATTACAAAATCAGCCATTTGTATCATTTCATCATATACAAGATTAATTTCACATTGACCAGAAGTTGCTACTTCATGATGTTCAGCTTCTATTTTAATTCCAAAGAAATTATACAAATCATCACAAACATCTTTTCTAAATCCTTCAAGCGTATCCTTGGGCTGAGATGGATAATATCCTTCTTTGATATCTATAGCAGTACTTACATTTCCTTTTGCCCAAGGAGATTCTTTTGATTCAATAGAATAACCAGAACCACCATAGGAATGTGTCGCAGCATATGGTGATGGATAAACATTGATTGTGTCAAAAACAAAAAATTCTATTTCGGGACCCCAGTTTGTATGAGTAAATCCAAATTCTTTTAATTTTTTTGATGCTTTGTGTGCAATGCCTCTTGAATCTCTGTTATATCTTGAACTTTCATCTGTACTTCCATCATACAAATCACAAAATATTCTAGCATTCTTTCGATGACCAGGATCATAATCAGGTGGAAGAATTTTAAATGAACTTGGATCAGGCATTAAAATCATGTCAGAATTATTTACAGATTTGAATCCAACAATTGAACTGGCATCTAATTTTTCAAGACCGTTAACAAAACTATTTTTGTCAATTGCATAACTAGGCATTCCAACATTATGTAATTCACCAAAAATATCTACAAACCAAAAATCAATGAATGAAATTTTTTCATCTTGTATAGTTTGTAGTACTTGATCTGCATTCAATTTAATATTTTTAGAAAATCAATTTACTAATGTTATCAAGTAAGATAGATTTGTCAAGTTGGTCAGGTAAATTATAAAATTTATCGAAATTAGCTACTTTTTGATGCTTTAATGGCGTTTAATTCATCTTCAAAGAAGAATTTGTCACCAAATGCTGGTTTTAGATCATCTAACCAAATTGCATTTTCATCATATTTTGCAAAAAATGGTTCTTTTACCCAATTTGGATTTCTACCTTGCAAAAATCTCAAAATTAGTAATTTTTCACCGTTGATTTGTGTGGTTCCTACAACTTGGACTTTGCCAGGTGTTGCAGACATGCTTGGTCCACGAACGGTTCTTCCTAATCCACTAACAGTTGAATATGCTTGGCTAAAGATTTCATATGCTCTAACTAAAGGAACCCCAAAGTAATGTTGAGCACCTGTATCTCTTACTACAAACATGTAGTATGGGATACAACCAAGTTGAACCTGTTTTGTCCACATTTTTGCCCACATTTCAGCATCATCGTTGATATGAGCTAAAATTGGAGATTGAGTTCTAATCTGAGCACCAGTTTTCCTTACTTCTTTAATTGCTGACTTTACAGCATCAGTTGATAATTCGTTTAGATGATTGAAATGTGCCATGAATGCAAGGTGTAAACCACTATCAGTAATCTTTTTGAAAACTTCTAACATTTCTTGAGAATCTGAATCTGTCAAGAATTTGTATGGCCAATAGGAAAGAGCTTTTGTTCCAATTCTAATAGTTTTGAGGTTTGTTAATTTTGCTTCAATTAATGCATCAACATATTTTGAAAACATTTTTGCTTTCATGATCATTGGATCACCACCAGTAAATAGAACATCAGTAATTTCAGGATGTTCTAAAACATATTGAACAAGTTGTTCACCTTCTTGCATTGCAAATTTCATTTCATCCATTCCCACAAATTGTGGCCATCTGAAACAAAAACTACAATATGCATGACAAGTCTGACTTTGACTTGGAAAGAACAAACAAGTTTCTTTGTACTTGTGTTGCATTCCATATAATTTTGTGCCATCTTTTAAAGTTGGAACATTTAGTTCCATTTGTCCAGCTGGGTGAGGATTAAGTTGTAAACGAATTTCATTTGCAACAGTTGCAATCTCTTTTTTATCAGAAGTATTTTTTAAAGTAGTTTCCATTTTTGAATAATGTTCAGGTTTCAACATTCCTTTTTGAGGAAATGTCAAAACATACATTGGATCGTTAGGGATTTTGCTCCAATCAATTAATTGTTCAACGACATAATTGTTTGCCTTAAATGGTAAAACATTTCCCACAACTTCCATTTCAAATTGTTTTTCTTCAGAAAGTTTTTGAATTTGTGGAAGATCGCGAAAATTTGATAATGTGTATGATTTTAGTGAAGGAGATTCATCCCAAACTGATTCTTGATAGGTCATTTAGTAAATAATCCGTTAACCCTTGTTAAAGGTTACAGGCTCAATACGCACAAAATTTTTCTGTAAATAATGATAATTTGCCTTAACGTTTGTATTCTAGGACACAGATTGAAGAAAGATAGTGATTAATCATGGCTGAAGAAGACTTAACGCAAATTTCAGCAGGAGAGTTTGAAACAGTTTCACAACTTCTAGCATCCTCTGAGTCATTACAACTGGCATTCACAATTATGATAGTTGGCATTATTGGAATTGTAATAGGATACAGAAAATTTTCATTTTGGGTAGGTTCAAAAAAATTCTATTACCAAAAACCACATTTTTCAAGATTTCTTAGAAGAGCTGTACTGCCTTTTTTTGCAATTGCGTTAATTACGGCAATTAATGTTCATATTCAAACTGGCCTTCTATTAGATGAAGATATTGCAATAGCTAGTGACGAAAGCATATCACGTCATGACATATTTGCTAAGATTCTCAATACTTTCAATATTCTAGTTATAGGTTATACTATATCACATCTTATTCCTATAACACTTACCAAACGTGATAAATCAATTTTAGAAAAGGAAGATTTTGATGTCTGGTTTGAAATGCGAGGATTCATTGATGATGAAGGAGATCTATTCCATAAATTATACAAATGGGTTCCACCAAAGATTACACCCGAAGATCTAACAGAAGAAGAATTTCAAGAAATGTTAAAGTCAGAAGATGGAATGCAAAAGTTAGAACAGTTCAGAACTGTAAAAGGAAATCCTATTGGAGGATACGAAAAGTTAGTGGATAAACCATTTGAGGAATGGAAAAAGTCAGAACGTAAAAAATATGAAAAATATTATAAAAATTGTATTTCTGGTCAAAATCAATCAGGAAGAAAATTAAAACCCGGAGCAAAACCAGATGAGATATTTCCAATTGATGTATGGAGAGAAGAAAAAAGAACACATGGGTATGAACCAATTATTCCAAGTAACCGCCCTCCTGGATATGCAAAAAAGAAGAGAGAAGGGATTCCAAGATCTGCAAAACAGGTTCTTCCAGTTGGCATTTTCATTGCAACAATTTTAGGAGTTGTTGCTTGGTGGGGAGTTGATTTAATTGTACTAGCTACTGCAACAGGGGGATTAGCAATTGGATTAGGTTTAGCATTACAAGAAACAATGCAGAATTATTTTGCATATATTTTAATTCGAAAAGACAAGATATTCGTTGAGGGAGAGCGCATAAAACTTGATACAGGATATAATGGATATGTTCATAAAATTACTCCCAGAGTAACATACGTCAGAGATGCATTAAATGAGTCAATGGCAATAATACCCACAAGACAACTAGTTAATGCACAGATCGTGAATTATACACAAGGAGTAAAGATGGTACCCGCTATTGTTGATGTGGGTGTTTCTTATCTAAATGATCCAAAACAAGTTTCAGCAATTCTTGTAAAAGTAGGAAAACGTGCAATGAGGGAAGTAGTTGATACCAAAGGCAGACACCTAATCAGACAAAGAAGATGTCCATACTTGGATAACAATAAACCAAGTTGTGGTTGTGACAAAGATATTCACGTAGACATTAATCAACCGGTAGTTAGATTTAATCAGTTTAATGATTCTGCATTAGATTTTTCGTTATGGGTGTATGTAAGAGATTATGGAGCACAATTCAAAACAAAAACGGATATGAGAATTATCATGTATGAAGAATTCAAAAGATATGATATTAGAATTCCATGGCCAATTAGAACAGTTTACCAAGGAGATGAAAAACGTGAACAAGAAGAGATTGACAGACTTAAGGAACAAAGGGAGAAAGTTATTGATGAATATGGTACAGGCGATATTGGTCGTGGTAGCGGAGAAGACGAATAGTTTTCTCAAAACTTAAGAGTCCCATTAATTCACATTTTCTTGTTGAGTAAATTATCAGTAATTTGTGGAAAAGCCTCTGAAGATTTAGGAAGAAAATTAGCTAGGAAAATTAAAGCAAATTTAGTGAAATCAGAGGTAAGAGTTTTTCCTGATGGAGAAAGTAAGATAACTCTCAAGGGAAACATATCTAAAAGTAAATCAATTGTTGTTCAATCAATTTATCCACCTGTTGATACAAATCTCATTCAAGCATTATCATTAATTTCAAAAGCTAAAGAAAATTCATCTAAAGTAGTTGTTGTGATTCCTTACATGGGTTATGCAAGACAGGACAGGGAATTTTTGCCAGGAGAAATTGTTACTATGAAAGTCCTTGCAAAATTATTCAAAGGTGCAGGTGCATCAAAAGTAATTGTTGTTGATATCCACAGTTTGATTGGGCTCAAATCCTTCACCATAAGAACCGAAAATGTATCAGCTGTTCCAGATCTGGCAAGATTTTTCAAAAAAATGAGCCTAAAAAATCCATTAGTTGTTTCGCCAGATCAAGGTGGAAAAGAAAGAGCAAAAGCATTTGCCAAGGAAATGGGAATAGAATTCATTGCATTACAAAAAAAAAGAGATAGAAAAACTGGCAAAGTACAGATAAAAACAAAACAAGTTGATGTAATAGGACGTGATCTGATTTTAGTTGACGATATGATCAGTACCGGTGGAAGTATAGTTAATGCAACAAAATTTCTTAAAAAAGAAAAATGCAAGAGAGTTTTTGTAGCATGCACACATGCATTATTGATGAATGATGCTGAAAAGAAAATAAAAAAATCTGGAGTTACAAAAATTATTAGCGCAAATACTATTCCAGGTAATACATCAATAGTTGATGTATCAAATACAATTGCAAAGGCAATAGTATAATGCCAGAAAGTTTTTTTGTATTATCTAAAGATCAGTTAGAGATTGCGATAGATGAGATAATTGCAATAGCAAAAACTTTTGATAGATTTTCTAAAATTAAAGTTATTTCAAATCTAGTAATTGTTCAATCAAAAACAAATTGGTACGAAATTTCAAAGAAAGCAACATTTGTAAAAACCTCAGGACAAATATTACGAAAAATGTCTGGATTATTTTTAGACGAAGGAAATTTTGAAATATTAAAAAATGCAAAAACATTCGTTTGTAGAATCATCAATTTATCTTCAAATCAGTTTGATATACCAGAATTGGAAAATTCTATGGGTGATATGATTTCAAAATTCTCTAATGCAAAGGTAAAACTTGAAAATCCAGACATTACAGTTTATCTAATTTTTACAAATAACGAAAATTTTTTTGGGTTTTCCAAGATTGCAAAAGGGAAAAAGAGACCAAAAAAGGCAATATCACAACCACATGAATTAGATTGGAAGTTAACTCGGGCAATGATTAACCTAGTTGGATTAAAAAAAGGAGAAACAGTATGTGATCCATTCTGTGGAACTGGCACAACACTTCTAGAAGCTGAGTCAATGGGAATTCATGGAATAGGTCTAGATTTTGATGAGAAAATGGTTCAAATCACAAAAAAGAACCTCAAAGAAAATGGATTCAAATCTAAAGTAATTCATGCAGATTTTCAAGAAATTAAGAACATGGTTAATGAATTTGACGGTATTGTAACAGATTTTCCATATGGAAAAAATACAAAAACATCAGAAAAACCTGAAGATATAATCAAAAAATTTGTGACTATTATGCCAAAAAGAAAGAAGATGGCTATAATGTACAAAAAGGAATTAGGAGACAAACTGAAATTAAAAGGACTAAAAAAATATCAAATCTATAGGCATAAAAGCTTGACAAGGACAATTCTGATAAAATGAAACTTGTATTTCTTGGAACTTCAGCTGCACAACCAACTGAGAACAGAGGATTGTCATGCATATGTTTAGAGAGAGACGGAGAAATTCTCATGTTTGATGCAGGTGAAGCTGCACAGATTTCATATATGAAATCAGGATTGGGTTGGAATAAAAAAATGAAAATCTTTGTTACACATCTTCATGGCGATCATTGTGTAGGAATTTTAGGATTGTTGCAGACAATGTCTATGCAAAACAGATCAGAGCCATTAGAGATTTTTGGACCTGGTGGGATTGAAGAGTTTATTGCAGCAAACATCAAAGTTTTGAATTTTGGATTGTCATTTCCCATTTTGATTAATACAATAAAAGATGAAAAAATTTTTGAAGATGAGAAATTTTCAATTCATACATGCAAAGCAAATCACTCCATTACTGCATTTTCTTATTTATTTGAAGAAAAAGACAAGCCAGGTAGATTCAATATTGAAAAAGCTAAGGAATTAGGAATACCTGAAGGTGAATTATGGAATAAGCTACAAAATGGCAATGAAATCACAGTTAATGAAAAAATAATAAAACCAGAACAAGTTCTAGGAGAAAAACGTCCAGGTAAAAAAATAGGAATTTCTGGAGATACAATGCCTACAAAAGAATTAGAGGAATTTTTTCAAGAATGTGATTATCTTGTATTTGATTCAACGTTTCTTGAAACAGAAAAACAAAAAGCACAAGATACATGCCACTCAACTGCAAAACAAGCTGCAACAGTAGCAAGAAATGCAAAAGTAAAGAATCTAGTATTAACTCATTTTTCAGCAAGATACAGAGATGAAGTAGAACATTTGAAGGAAGCAAAAGAAATTCATGATTCAGTAATTACTGCAAAGGATCTTTTAGAAATAGAGATCAAATGAGCATGTTTGAATCAATTAAAGATCAAATTGAGGATGTAAAGAAGATTGTTTTTGTGACTGGAGCAGGAATCTCACAAGAGAGTGGAATACCCACATTTAGAGGCAAAGACGGCCTCTGGAGAAACTATGACGCCATGAAATTATCCACAATTGACGCATTTTATGACGATCCAAAATTAGTTTGGGAGTGGTATAATGAAAGAAGACATAATATTTTTTCAGCAGAACCAAATCAAGGACACAAAGCAATTGCAGAACTTGAAAAATTTGCAGAGGTTATTGTTCTGACACAAAATATTGACGGATTACATCAAAAAGCTGGAAGCACCAACGTTTTGGAATTACATGGAAGTATTGTAAAAATAAAATGTACTGTTTGTGATTTTAATGATGAAATAATAACAGATTTTTCAGAAAATCCACCTTTATGCAAATGTGGGAATATTCTGAGACCAGATGTTGTTTGGTTTGGAGAATCTCTCCCACAAGATGTTTGGCAAAATGCAATAATTCATGCAAATCAATGTGATCTAATGATTATTGCAGGAACATCACTTGTAGTATCTCCTGCAAATACTTTACCAATATATGCAAAACAAAATAATGCAATGTTAATAGAAATTAATCCAGAAAATACTGAAATGTCATCAGAGATGGATCTTACTATAAAAAATACTAGTGCAAATGCATTACCAGAATTTGTTTCGTTATTCAAATGAAATTTTGATTAAAAGAAATTCCAATCACTAAATGTATTTTTGATTGATTCTAATGGATCGAAATTTGTTATTGCTTTTTGTGATGACTCTTTTACATCAGAAATTTCATCTTGAATTGCTTTTTGTGATGACTCTTTTACATCAGAAATTTCATCTTGAATTTTCTCTCCAACTTCATTTATCTCATTTGTAATTGCATTGGCAGTTTTTTCAGTAATTTGATCAACAGAATCATCGATCCTTTGTTCTACAGAGTTTACAGTTTTTGAGCTAATATTACTCACATCTTCTTTGATGGAATCAACAACGGTTGCAGATGTTGATGGGAATAGTGTATCTATTTCATTTGAGAAAATCATTCCTCCCAGAACAATTATGCCTGCAATTATGCCTAATTTTATGAACAATTGTTAATAATTCTAAAAAATGGATTTTAGGTTCATACTAAAAAAAATAGTCAAAAATGATTGAATTTTCTTAGCTAATTTTCTTCCCCATACACAAACCAATCAATAATTTCATCAATTTTTGAGGAAGTTAGAATGACTTTGATTGGCCCAAGGGGAGATTCCTCAGATTCTTCACAGATAGCAATTTTTTCTACAAATGCAGCCTGTTTATTCAGATAAAACCAAGTAGAGTCATTGTTTAGATTTTTTTGAAGATTTCTCCTATAGGTTTTTTGAGATTGTTTTGTGTGAACTACTTCGTATATTTTCTCTAAGGAAGCAAGATCTTTAGATTCTGCAGAAATTGAATAGTTTTCAATTTTGATTGTAGAATATGGAAAAATGTTTGAAATCGATTTTTGTGTTTTATCTGGATCTTCAGAAGGATTTACTGCACAAAACATTTCAATTTTACAATTAATGTTTGGAGTTTTCATTATACCCAACTTTGGATAATTTGATATGCTGATTCTATTAATTCATCTTTTGTTAATCCAATGTTTGAAATTGCATAATCAGATAATGCAATTGAATTACTAATTCCAACACCTAATTCACGATTATCTCTTTCATCAAAATGTTCTTTTGTTTGAGGATCATCTGATCTTCCTCTCTTTTGTAGAAAATCAAATCTTGTATTAGTTGATGCATGAATAGCTAATAATTTTACATTTCCCATTTTTCTTAATACTTCAATTTCATCATTTGAACGAACACCATCAATTAAAATTACATCAGAAGTTGATGATTCAATTTGTGGTTTTATTAATTCAGCAACCGCGCCAGGTCCATTTTTTTCTCTAAGTTCAAGCATTAATTTTCCAAGATTAGATCTTGAAGGTTCTAGGTTTCTTTTTTTAGCTTCTTCTCTTACAGCATTTCCCATATTGACATTATCATAACCTTTCAGTTTGAGTCCATCAGCAATGGTGGATTTTCCAGCACCAGGCATGCCTGTCAGGCAAACAATTAGTTTTGTCATTGTTTATTAAAAATTAAACTCGTCTATGAAGCTACCGGAAATTATTATAAAGATACATCAAAAAAAGTTGTAATGCGTACTTTTGTAGCAATTGAAATTTCAAACGATGATGTGAAAAAATTAATTAAAGATTTTCAAAATAATTTGAAAATTAATGCAAAGCCGGTGAATTTGGAACAACTACATTTTACATTACAATTTTTAGGAGAAATATCCGAAGGACAAGCACAAAAAGTAATTGAATCATTAAGAAAAATTGAATTTTCTGAATTTACCATAAACTTGCAAGGAATAGGTGCATTTCCTAAACCAAAATTTCCACGAGTAGTTTGGGTTGGAACAGATGAAAAAGGAGGTAAAAACCTGATTGAATTGGCAAAAAAGGTAGAAACTGTACTCAAACCATTAGGATTGGTTTTGGACAAACCATTCAAACCTCACATTACAATATTTAGGATTAAAAAGAAGATTGGGGACATAACAGAGGATTTGAATAAACAGAGGATTATAGATTTTGGAATGCAAAAAATTTCCAGTATTAAATTAAAGAAAAGCGAACTTACATCTGAGGGACCAATTTATTCTGATTTAGAGGAGGTAATTGCTGTAAAATGAAAAAAATCATCCCCAATATCATGAAGAATGTTATTCCTACAAAGACGGTAGAAAAATCAAAAGAAAGAATTGCAGAAACAGCATTAGAATTAGTCAAAAAAGAGATTATAAAATTTCCTGAAATTATTGGAGTAGAGTTTGGTGGATCATTTGCTAAAGGTACATGGCTATCAAAAGATGCAGATGTAGATATTTTTGTAAGATTCAAAAAATCAACTTCAGAAGAGAAGTTTGAAAAAATTTCAAAGAAAATTGGTTTTGATTCATTAAAGAAGTTTTCTCCATATGTAAGATATTCTGAACACCCATATGTTGAGGCTAAAATGAAGGGTACAAAGATCAATGTGGTTCCATTCTATGATGTTAAAGTTGGAGAATGGAAAAGTGCTGCAGATAGATCTCCATTTCATACAAAATACATGTCAAAATCATTAACACAAAAAATGAGGAATGAGATTAGAATTTTAAAGACATTTCTAAAATCAAATGGAATTTACGGTGCAGAAATTGCAAAACAAGGGTTTAGTGGATATGTTTCAGAAGTTTTAGTTTTACATTTTGGAAGTTTTGAAAATGTAATAAAATCAATTTCTAAAATTGAAGAAAATCAAGTTATAGGAAAAACTTCAAAGAAATTTGATACATCTCTAGTAATAACAGACCCTATAGACAGCAATAGGAACTTAGCTGCTGCAATTTCTGATGAAAATATCGGAAAGTTTATTCTTGTTTGTAGAGCATTCAAAGAAAATCCAAAATTGGATTTTTTCAAGAATAAAAAATCAAAAGTTTCAAAGAAACATTGGGGAAATGTATTATCGATTAAATTCAACTTTAAAATTAGAAGTCCCGATATAATTTGGGGACAGATTAAGAGGGCAACCTCATCATTAAGTACACAATTAGAATTAGCTGGATTTACAGTACTAAGAAGTAAGGCTTGGACAGATCAACAAAAGGAAGCCTATCTCCTATTCTTTTTAGAATCAACAAAAATTTCTGAAATTTATGCAAAAAATGGACCAGAGTTTTTCAGAGAAGGAAGTTCCAAGAGTTTCATATCAAAAAATCTCTCAAATGCAGGATTGGTATGGGTTGGAAATAACAAAAAAATTATCTCTTTGGAAAAGAGAAAACAAGTAGATGCTAACAAGTTCATGAATGAATTTTTGAAAAATAATCTTCAAACAGGCATACCAAAAGGTCTTCAAGCGGATTTTAAGCGTGGTTTCAAAATTACCATTGGCGAAAAAGGGTTAAGTAAATCAATTAAAGAGGTTGCAAGTGAGCTGATCTCAACAGATGGCACATTCCTTCATTTCAATTAAGAAGTTTGTAGATGAGCCATACTCAGAAATTCTTGGATATCCAAAAGCAACTTCACGTCAAATAAAATCCAGAATTAGTGAATTAGAAAAATTAGAAATTAAATCTATATCATTAACTGGACCAATGACACTTGGTAAGTTAGAAATTCTTGGGAAAGGATACGTGGGTGTAGTTGTTCTTGCAAAAAAAGGTAGTAAAGAAGTTGCATTGAAAATTAGAAGAACAGATTCTCAAAGAAAAGAAATGAAAAGTGAAGCAGGGTTACTGAGATTAGTTAATTCTGTAAATGTTGGACCAAAAATGATTGATGTAAGCAAAAATTTTTTGATAATGGAATACATTGAAGGAATCAAAATTATTGATTGGGTAAATTCTCTAAAAGGTACAGGTAGTGCTAAAAAATTAAAATCTACAATAAGAAAAGTTCTTGAAGATTGTTATAATTTGGATCAAATAGGTTTTGATCACGGGGAATTAAGTAATATTTCAAAACACGTCATTGTTGGAAAAACAAAATCTACTCTAATAGATTTTGAAAGTTCTAGTGTAAAAAGAAGGCCATCAAATGTTACATCAGTCACTCAAGCAGTTTTTATTGGTTCAGGAATTGCAAAAAAAGTACAGAAAATTTACAAAAATCCACCTAAGGAGAAAATTATTGGTGCTCTAAAGCAGTACAAACAAGAAAAATCTCTTGAAAATTTTGAGAATCTCTTGAAAATTTTGAAGTTGTAATGGGACCGGCAGGATTTGAACCTGCGACCACTAGTCCCCCAGACTAGTATCATACCAAGCTAGACGACGATCCCTTGTCACAGAGGCACAAAATGAAATTATTAAATCGTCGTATTAACAAACAAAAATTGTGAAAATTTGTAATATTTGCCACAAGCTTTCTGCAACAGGAGAAGATCATATAGATTGTATTCAAAAGAGAAGTATAGAATTAGAAGCTGAAGATTTCAAAAATAATATTCCTGAAAAACTAAATCTTTCTAAAAACGATAAAGATCTTGGTGTTGAGATGAGAGCTGTTTTAGAACACCTAGCAAGAGAGAGAGAAAATTCAGATTGATTAAAGCCATTTAGAGAGTCTTTCTTTTTCAAATTCTAATTTGCTTGAAAGATTCTCAGAAGTTTGCTCAGAAATACTGGTAGATGGTTTTGGTTGTGAAAACATATCAACTTCAATAACTGAGGCTGTTTCTCTGCCTGATTCAATAAAACATCCTCCTTTTCCATCAAATAATTCAGATTCCGTTTTTGATTGAAGTTTTGAGACAATATTTTTTGCAACAGTAATACCCTCACCTTCTGCAAATACTCCGGCCTTTGGTACTGCCATATTTTCTATTACTACTAAATTGGTGACATCACCGATCGCAAACACATTTTCAAAAGGTGTTTTGCAATCTCTATCTATTGGAATAAATCCAGATTCTTTAGCTAATCCAGAATCATAGATTACTTTTGGTGCAATATGAGGTGGAACAGCCAAAAGTAAATCAAATTCAGCTTCACCATTTTCAAAAATTAATTTGTTTGATTCAACTGATTTTATTTTAGATGAATTATGAAAAGTTATTTTTTCAGAATTTACTAATTCAAGAATTTCTTTACTGACCTCTGGACCAGCTGCAGGCAATGTGATTGGAGCTGGACTGTAAAAGTCAATTTGAACAGAATCACGTACTCCACGCTTTCTAAGCATAGAATCTATCAGTAAACTAGCCTCAAATGGTGCTGGAGGGCACTTGTATGGCATCCCCATTATAGAAATGGCAATTTTTCCAGAATCAATACTTTGGAGTTTATTGTGAATTTCTGAAAGTTGACTATGATCATATAGATTGAATCCATTTTCCATTAATCCTGGAATTTTTTGTGGAGCTAAAACTGCACCTAACGATATTACAAGAAAATCGTATGGTATGTTTTCTTGTTTAGTTTTGACATTTTTGTTTTTAAGATCAATGGAAAGGATTTCATCTTGTATGAAATTGATTTTCTTTTTTTCTAATTGATTTAGGTGGCCAATAGAATTTTCAAAGGTTCGTGTTCCATTTATTATCCATAATTTTGCAAATCCTACCATAAACCAGTCTTTTTTGTCAATTATGGTGATTTTTACTTGTGAAGAAGACAACGAGTTTCTAATTTCATTGGCAGTAGCAAGTCCACCAAAACCTCCTCCTAAAATTACAACGTGTGGAATGTCTGTCAAGTTAACGTTCTTGTGTTGTTGGTCTTATCAAGATTTCATTGACATTAACATAAGATGGTGAATCTACTGCATACAAAATTGCATTTGCTATATCTTCAGCATGTAGAGCTTCCATCTTTGCTGCATTCTCTACAAATCCCTTTAGAGATTCATCAGTGATTGTGTTATTGAGTTCTGTGTCTACAACTCCGGGTTCAATGCTTGTTACCCTAATGTTTGAACGGATGCTGAATTCTTGTCTTAATCCTTCACTAAATGCTGCAACTGCATGTTTTGTTGCACAATAAACACTACCAGCAGGAAAGACAATTCTTCCTGCTACAGATGACAAATTAACAATATGACCAGATTTTTTTTCTTTCATGTGAGTGATAACGGCTGCAGTAGAATACAATACACCTTTGATATTAACATCAATCATTCTATCCCATTCATCTACTTTGAGGTTTTTGAAGAAGCTCAGAGGCATTAGTCCTGCATTATTTACTAAAATATCAATAGAATTCCATTTTTCTAAAACAGCTTTTGCAAAATCATCACATTCTGATTTTTGTGTGACATCTAATTTCTGATAAAATACTTCTCCACCATTTTCAGTAATTTTATTTGCAAGTTCTTCTAATCTATCAACTCTTCTGGCACCAATAGCAACTTTTGCACCTGCTTTTGATAATGCTAAAGCAGTAGCAAATCCAATACCACTACTAGCTCCAGTAATTATTGCAACTTTATCTTTAATCAATTAATCACACTAAATTTTGACATCGTAAAAATGTTTAGACTAATAAAATAGTTCTCAAAAAAATACTGGCAACTTTATTAAAAGAAAAATAGTAAATGAAATTGTGAAGTCTGAAAAGTGTGCATATTGTGGAGATCTAACAGATTTACCATTCCAATGCAATTATTGTAAGGATCCATTTTGTTCAGAGCACAGGCTTCCTGAAGAACATAGATGTGTAAAACTAAGCCAAATTAGAGCAAAACGATTTGGAGAAAAGAAAGTTATCAGAGATGGGGGAAGAGACAGGCCAAATATTTTTAGAAGAATTTTTGGACGTTTTTAGTAAGGACTTTTTTCAGGAGAAATTTTTGCACGTCTTCCCTGATAGATTAACGCAATAGCAAGTGCAAACATCACCATTGCAGTTAACGGGAAATTTTGAGGTGCTGGCAAAATGAACCAATAGTAAATTCCAAAACCAATTGAGACTATAGCTTGTGTCCATAGTTTTACCCATTTAGGAGCTTTAACTGCTCTACTAATCCCCTCAACAATAAAAATTCCAATTACAGGATAAATTGTATAAAATAGAAAATCAATTACATCAACACCTGTATGAGACATCTAATTAGAGATGAATTAGGTATAATTTCTATCTAATCTTCTAAACGAACTTTTGTTGCAGCATTTTTAGCAATTAATGCCTGTGCATTTTCATAGGGAATGGTCGCAATATCCTCAACTTTGAATGGACCGTATTTTTCAAGGTCAGCGCCTACAATTTCATCTACTTCTTGCAAAAATCTTATTGTTATTCTCTTTGTTTTGTGATTTTGAGATAAGGATTCAAGAAATTTTGATTTTCCATTAATTGTTGCTGAAAGAATCATTTCCTTTCTGTCTTTTTCTTCTTCTTGGGAGTCAAGAATGAATTTTTCTTCATCTAAAAGAAAACTAATCTTAAGGTCTTTTGATTTTGAGATTTTTTCTAATCTGATGTTTATCAATAAAGAAGTCAATTCGGTAGCCATTTCTATCATGGCGTCTTTGATTTTGCTTTCAACACCATCAAATTCCTGTTTTCTCAAATTTCCTATAAAGTCAGATAAATTTCTGTAAAAGTTTGGATCAATTTCTAGGAGAGATTCATCCTCAGTTTCTCGCAATACAGTATGATGCAGATAGTTGATATCGATTGGATTTGTTTCGGACATTTCTTACCTAATCCTTAAATGCTGGATGTATTTGTGTTTGATTGAAGTACAAAATTGCCCTATAAAGTCAGTCACGGAAAAGCAATCCAAGTATCATATTCACCTGACGAAGTTTTCTCAAGAATTCAACATGAAGGGATTCAATTCATTGATCTTCAATTTACTGGTTTAACTGGTCATTTTCATCACACTACAATTTCAGCTAATACTTTTACTCCTGAGCAGATGAGAGATGGATTACCAAAATTGGATGGTTCATCAATTATTGGATTTACAAGTATTGATGATTCAGATTTACTCTTAAAACCTGATCCAAATACATTTGCAATAATTCCATGGATGACAGAAAACAAAACGGCTAGATTACTTTGTGATGTTTATTGGGGAGAAGACAGAGGCAGACTTTCAAGAGATCCAAGAGGCATATCACAAAAAGCCGAAGAGTACATCAAAACACAAGGATATGATTTTAGTACTTGGGGTCCTGAGGTAGAGTTTTTTGTTTTTGATAAAGTACATTGGGATGTCCTAACCCCATACAAAGGTCAATCATATTCAATTGAATCAAAAGAAGCTCCATGGAATCAATCAGGTGATGGATATCCTATGGGATTACAGGAAGGATATTATCCAAGTACACCTGCAGACACTCTTACACCATACAGAAATGAATGTGTAAATATTCTCAACAAGAATTTTGGAATTTTATGTGATAATCACCACCATGAAGTTGCAACAGCTGGTCAATGTGAAATTGATATCAAATATGATTACATGACAAATGCTGCCGATGCAGCACAGTCTTACAAGTATGTAATTAGAAATGTAGCTCAAAAATACGGCAAGGTTGCAACAATGATGCCAAAACCAATTGCAATGGATTCAGGTTCTGGTATGCATGTTAATGTTAGTTTATGGAAAGGAATGGAGAATGCCTTTTATGATCCAGATGATGAAATTGAATTAAGCCAACTTGGAAGATACTTTTGTGGAGGAATAATTAATCATGCAAAAGCATTATCAGCAATTTGTAATCCAACTACAAACTCCTATCACAGATTAGTCCCAGGTTATGAGGCCCCAGCATATATCGCATGGAGTTCTGGAAATCGTTCAGCAATTGTCAGAGTTCCAAAACATTTGAAAGGTAAGAATTATGCAAACCTAAAGAGACTAGAGTTTAGAGCACCTGATCCTTCATCTAACCCATATCTAGTATTTGCCGCAGTTACTGCAGCCGGTATGGATGGAGTCAAAAAGAAGATGGATCCTGGAGATGAAGTTCGTGACGACATATTCAAGATGACAAAAAGTGACAGAACTAAGAGAGGAATCGGTGTTCTTCCAAAGAGTCTTGGAGAGGCACTTGATGAGTTAGAAAGTGACAGAAAATTCCTTAATCCAATTTACACAAATGATGTAATTGACAAAATTATTGAATTAGAAAGAAGAGATCAGCGTGAGATTTCTATCAGACCACACCCACACGAATTTTATCTATACTTTGATGTTTAGACTCGTCCAGTAAATTGGAAAATATAGTATAACGAAATTGCCATTAGAGTAAATCCACCTCCAAGAAATATTTCTCTTCTTTTCTCTGATGTTGCAGCTTTGTATAACAATATGCCACCTGCAAGACCTACAAACAGTACCAAGACTCCTGCAATAACAATATCAAAACTAGTGTTAGTAATTATTGGATGAAAAAATCCTGCCAGTAATGCAAAAAATGCAACTAGGTAAACATACTTGAAACCAGCAAGAGCTTTTGATGAAGTTTTATTCAATGTTGTTCGTAAAGTTGGTTATCAAATAAACTTTTGAAAAAAATTCAAAATAATTTACATCATGCCGCCCATGTCAGGCATTCCACCCATACCGCCCATTCCAGGCATTCCAGGTGGCATTCCACCCATTCCAGGTGGCATTCCGCCTTCTCCACCACCAGGTGGACCACCAGCAGATTTCTGAGTAGCAATTACATCATCAATTCTAAGAATCATACATGCAGCTTCAGCAGATGCTGAAACAATTTGGAGTTTTACTGCAAGAGGTTCAATGATATCACTAGATTTCATATTTGCAATCTTTCCTTTCATGACATCAA
>REGJ01000013.1 GCA_003702525.1 Candidatus Nitrosopumilus sp. | reverse complement strand
ACAGTTTTTGATCTCATTCATTGATGCCTTAGAAAGTATTTTTGCATCAGGAAACAAAAAAAATTCTTGATTTTTGTATTCCACTCTTTCTCCAAATTTTTGTGATATGTTTTCTAGATTTGTTTTAATTTTTTGAATGTTAGAGTTTGATGATACGATAAATGAGATTAAACATTGGAATGGATCTTGTTTTATGATTCTTAGTCCTGGATATTTTTTTACGGCATTTTTTACTGTTTTATCTTTTGAAATTGATTTGATAATCTCATCAAAATTATCATTGTTTCTAAAAAAATCTGTTTTGTAATTTTTTAATGACTTTATTTTTCCATTTTTGTTTACTTCGAGTATGTCTTGTCCGTTTACTCCGTACCAAAACCCTTTATTTTTTTTCCAAAGAAAAACTTGACCACTATTAATTGAATTTTCAACATCTATTGGTTGATTTATTTGCATTTTAGACTGGAATCTCTTCATTAACTGCAGGCGAATGTGCCTCTAATCCAAACTTTTCATGAATTTCTTGTGCAAACAAATCACAAGATTCTGAATCTCCATGTACAGTCAATACCTTTGGATTCCCTTTGATTTTTTTAATCATATCAAACAGTTCGTTCCTATCTGCATGGCCTGAAAACTCAAACTGCTTTACTTGTGCAGTTACATTGATGTCCTTTCCTCTAGATGAGACTTTTCCTGTTTCTAGCAATTTTTTGCCTGGAGTGCCTTCTCCTTGGTATGAAACAAGTGCAATTCCGTTTCTATCATCAAATGCTAAATGCTGTAAATAGAATACTGCATTTCCTCCAACTAACATCCCTGCAGGTGAAATAACAACACATGGTTCATCCATTGCACGTTTTCTTTCAGAATGTTCTCTGATTGCAGTTGCACCTTTGATTGCATCAGAGAATACCTTTGGATCTCGTAAATATTCTGGATGTTTAAACATAATCTCATTTACTTTTAATGCCATTCCATCCATGATGATTCTGTGTTTGAAGTTTGCATTTCTTAGAATACATGCAATTTCTTGAGAACGTTCAACTGAAAATGATGGAATAAATAAAATTCCTTTTCTATCCATTACTTCGTTTGCAAATTCTATTAATTCTGCTTCGGATTCTTTTCTTGGTTTTTGCTCTGTCATGGCATATGTGCTCTCAGTAATCAACATGTCAATTTCTCCTATGTCCAAGTCCATTTCTCGTAGCATTCTTGATCCGTTTGTCTTGATATCTCCTGTATAGAATAGTCGTTTATTTTCAGATTCTACTAAAACTGTACTGCCTCCAATTACATGTCCTGATTCCCTTAACTCAAATGTTGCATTACCTTTAGTGACTTTTTGCTTGAAACCAATCTCTTTGGCATTTCTCATCATATTGTTTAATTCTGGTAGATCAAATGGATGCGAATTTTTTTCAATTTTCAACATGTCCTCAATTAATAATTTTGATAAATCAAATGTTGGTGGAGTTGCATAAACATCTGTATTTCCACTTACAAAAAGAGATGGAACATTTCCAGAGTGATCTAGGTGAGCATGGGTGATAATTATTGCATCTAAATCCTTAGGCTTTACATGAAGTGGATATTGTGGTGGCGTGCCTCTTCTGCCAAACAATACGCCGTAATCAAGTAAGAGATTTGTTCCATTACAATCCACTAAAAAGCCTGATCTACCTACCTCGTTAGCAGCTCCCAAAACTTTAACATTCAAGAATTAGTATGATTTTTCATCTACGTTAAAACCTTCTTGAGAAAACCCCGATCATTACGCATAACATGGAATCTTCAAAAGCTTTAATTAGTGCAAGCTAAGATCCGATCCTCATGGGAAGAAGCTTCCAAGAATGGTTAGGACAACAAGATCAAGCCGTCGTCGCTAAAACACGTGCTGGTGACGAAGCAAACAAACCGCTCCTAAACCAAATTAACTGGATTTGGGTTAACAATCTGATGAATCAGAAAGCAGACCTTAATCCATCTTCTGCAGAATTACTTGACTGGGTTACTTCTGGTCAAATAGACGCAATGAGAAAATAAACGTGATAATCACGTTATCTTTTTGTTTTTTAAAATTTCTAATCTAGTTTCTGCGCATGATTTTTGGTCGATCAAATTTCATAACAGGGTTATGAATATCAATCATGGTTTAAATAGTAAACTAGCATTCTTAGTTTTGTAATGCCAATAGCAATACTTCCAGACATCGATGAACAAAGATGTATCGGATGTGCACTATGTGTAGAAATCTGTACAACTCTTGGTCCTGATGTCCTTAGAGTAAAACCAGTTGAAGGCTGGAAGAGAGGTAAAGCATTTGTCTTTTACCCAGAAAGATGTATTTCTGATGGTGCATGCATCGGTGTATGCCCAACAAAATCAATCTTTTGGATGAGACCAATGAATTACACTGCTGGACAACCAGTACCTCTTCACAAAAACGGTATCTTCATCAACGGTTGGGCAGAAGACGCAGCACTATAAGCCTGAGTCTTTTAGCACATTCTTTTTTCTTATTTTTAATTACGAAAAAGATTTCTTTTTGATATTTTTTGGCAATGTCTTTACAAAATATTTTAGAAATTCATCATCTTTGTTGTAACGAATCTCTGAAAACTGATTGTTCTCAAAAAACACATTCCATGTTTTTCCAAACTCGGTAAACTCTTTAGGATCAAATTTCATTCTTGATGTTTCGTGATGCGCTGCAGGAAAAACATCTGAAATCTCAATTGGAATTAGTCCTAGTTGAGGATTGTATTGGCAAATTTGGACTTCATCAAAATCTCTGAGTTTTTTTGATAGATTTACAAATTGATGTGATAAATAGCCTGGTTTTGTTGATGATTCATTTGTTATCAATAGTTTCTTTTTCTTTGATTTGAATTTCCTTACAATTTCATGAAATGATTTAACTTCGGGTCTGAATTGATCTTCTTTGTCAAATAGGAAAATTGCTCTTTCCTTAAATTTTGGTGTTCCAATGTTCAAAAATTCTGAATTTTCTGTCATTACTTCTATCATCTCAAATAATTTTGGATGGGCTCTTGCTTTTTTGATAACATATTCCCATAATCTGCCTTCATGAATTGCTTGTTTGACCTTATCTACTTCTAGTTTGATTGCATGGAGATTATGTATGGCAATCTGGTTTATCTTCTCAGTAGACTCTAACTGTCGTAACTCATCTGGTGTGTATTTTGTACATATTTCACAATTACATGGGAAAACAACAATATCTGATAAATCCCTTGTTCCATCTTCTGTGATGTACCTGTTTTGTTTTGCATATAGCATGTATGATGCAGAATCAAATGTATCACAACCTAATGCAACTGCAAATGGAATAGTCAATGGGTGCCCTGCACCAAATAAGTGAAGTGGTATATTATGCGGGATCTGTTTTTTTGCTGCAACGATCATCTGAGCTAACAATCTATATTCATATGACTCCATAAATTCAACTGGACTTCCCAATGCTAACATCTTGTATCCCATTTTTAGCAAACCCTTTGTTGATTTTGCAACAAGATCAAAATGCTCTCCTCCTTGAATTGGTCCAATCCAAATCTGTCCATTATCTTTACTGTCTTCAATAGTTTGCTTGCAAACCTTGAGAGTATGTTTGACATATGCTTCTGCTTTTTTTATCGGTAACCCAAACCCTGTTGGTTTGTCTAATGGTATTGCAAAATCTGTCATTATACCTTGTTCAAATTCTGCCATCTCTGTTGGTGTTACTGGAACGTCTCCATACTCTAAAACTTGGTATCCTCCAGAGTCTGTCATTATCCCTCTATCATAATCAATAATCTGGTGAATTCCTTTCTTTACAGCTTTATCTCCATAGTTGTTTCTAGTAATGTATGCATTGGTAATTACTAGATCAAAACCAATCTCTTTGATCTTTTTTGAAGGAATTGTTTGCTTTACTGGATGAATAACTGGGACATATGCAGGAGTTTCAATCTTTCCGTGGTTAGTATCTATTGTGCCTATACGGCCTGCCAAATCTGTTTTTGATATTTCAAACAAGTATCTTTTCAAATTAAAAGGCGTTATTTAATCAATCAACAAAAAATTTTTTTAAATCATTATTTTTTGTAACTAATTCAAGCCAATCTACTTCTTCAGAATCAGTCTTACCTGAAATTGCTGATTCTGCTTTCTCTAGAACCTCTTTGACATTTCTGCCAGTCACATCAATCTGAACAACTTTGTCTTGAAATTGGTTTATGGAATCATATGTGATGACTCCTAAAATTTCACTACTTGCATTTTCTTTAATTTTTTTATCTGAATACTCTCTTTCATCATATACATGAATCAAATCATAGGGACTACGTCTCAAAACAATAACCATATTGATTTTTTCATTTTCTAAAACATAAGGTGCTAAATGCCCTATAATGATACATTTGTTTGAAATTTTCTCTCTGAGAATTTCTTTGAGCTTTTCTGTATCTACATCATTTGATTCATCACTTTCCTCAAATAATCCTGAATTTTTTGCAATTTCGTTAATGTCTATGATTTCTAATTCTAATTTCTGTGAAAGTTCATTTCCAATAGTGTGTTTTCCAACACCTGGGGTTCCTGTAATTACTATTGACATATGATAGATTAGTACAGGTGATGATTAAACGATTTCTGCAATACTAATAAGTAGAAATGAATTTTTGAGATTATTGCAAATCGGTCTTTTAGGTAAAGCAAATGTAGGAAAATCCACATTTTTCTCTGCAGCCACTGAAACTCCTGTAGCTTCAGGAAATTTCCCATTTACAACTATTGAACCCAATGTTGGAGTTGCATATGTTAAAGCCGATTGTGCTTGCAAACATTTCAAAATTGAACATCAAACTGATCTTTGTGTTAATGGAACTCGTTTTATCCCTGTGAAACTTATTGATATTGCTGGACTAGTTCCTGGGGCACATGAAGGAAAAGGTTTGGGAAATCAATTTCTTGATGATGCAAGACAAGCTGAAGTTTTGATTCATGTTATTGATATTGCTGGAACCACTGATATTCAAGGGCAACCGGTTCCACCTGGAACTCATAATCCATTAGAAGATGTAGAATTTGTTCAAGATGAATTTGATTTGTGGTTTGCTGATATCTTGAAACGTGACTGGGATAAAATCACAAGAGAGATTCATCAAAAAAGAGCAAAACTCACAGATGGAATTGCAAACCGATTTACAGGTTTAGGCATTAAAGATTTTCAAGTACAAGATGTACTGCAAAAACTTGGTTTTATCTCAAGAGATCCCAAAGAATGGACTGAAGATGATATTATTGAATTTGCACGAGAACTCAGAAAAAACACAAAACCAATGATCATTGCTGCAAACAAAGCTGATTTGTGTCCTGATCTCGATATCATGAAAAAAATCGATGATAATGTTATTCCTTGTAGTGCAGAAACTGAATTACTACTAAGAAAAGCATCAAAGGCTGGAATTGTAAACTATTCTTCTGGTGATGAAGGATTTTCAATTGCAGAAGGCAAAGAGATTGCACCTCCTCAACAAAAGGCACTTGATTTGGTAAAATCTGTTTTTGAAAAAATTCCTTCTACTGGAATTCAGAAAATTCTCAATACTGCAGTTTTTGATTCATTGAATTTCATTGTAGTCTATCCTGTTGAAGATGAAACCAAACTCACTAACAAAGACGGTGTGATTCTTCCAGATACAAAATTACTACCTCAAGATTCTACTGCAAAAGATTTGGCTGGATTAATTCATGCAGATATCGCTAAAGGATTTTTGCATGCAATTGACTGTAAAACAAAACAGAGAATCAGTGGTGATCAGAAACTAAAAAATGGTGATGTGATTAAAATTGTATCAACTCTAAGTAGGGGATAATATGCTAGGTTTAGGAATAGAAAGTACTGCTCACACCTTTTCGTGTGCTGTTATAGAAAAGAAAGGAAAGAAAGGAAAAATTCTATCTGATGTTAGAAAAATTTACCGTCCTGCTGATGGTGAAGGAATTCATCCAAGAGAGGCTTCAAGGCACCATATTGAAAATAGTTCCCTGGTGTTGTCTGAATGTCTTGATGAAGCAAATATCAAAGTAAATGACTTGGATATTGTTTCTTATGCTGGTGGTCCTGGTTTAGGTCCTTGTTTGCGTGTAGGCGCAGTAGTTGCAAGATCATTGGCATCTTTTTACAAAATTCCAATTTATCCAGTTAATCATGCATTGGGTCATATTGAATTAGGAAAATTACTAACTGGTGCAACCAATCCTCTAGTTCTTTTAGTATCTGGAGGTCACACGATGCTTTTGGCATTTCTAAATAAACAATGGAGAGTATTTGGTGAAACTTTGGATATTACTTTGGGGCAACTACTTGATCAATTTGGAAGATCAATTGGGTTTGCTTCTCCTTGTGGAAAAAATATTGAAGAATTAGCAGCGACATCTTCAAACTATGTTACATTGCCCTATTCAGTGAAAGGAAATGATGTTTCATTTTCTGGATTACTATCTGCAACAAAATCTGTAGCAAAAAAAAGCAAAGTTGATGCATGTTATTCTCTTCAAGAAACTTCTTTTGCAATGATTGCAGAAGCTGTAGAACGTGCTTTGTCTTTTACAAGAAAAAAAGAATTGATGATTGTAGGCGGCGTTGCAGCAAACAAACGACTATCTGAAATGCTGCAAGATGTGTGTAAGCGACACGGTGCAAAATTCTTTGTTGTACCTTTGAAATATGCTGGAGATTGTGGTAGCCAAATATGTTGGACTGGACTTTTAGAATCTCAAATCAAAAAAGGTGTGTCTCTAAAAGATACTTTTGTTACACAGTCTTGGAGATTAGATACTGTTAAAGTAAATTACTAATTCTTGTAATCTGTAACTGCCTCATCAATACTTTTGAGCCAACTTTTTGTGTTAAATACTCCAAACTTGTAGGTTTTTTCACCATCCTCAGTTTTTACAATAAAACATACTTTTTTCATGAGTAATCCCTCTTTCCATGTTTTAGTTACATTATCTAATGTAATGTCTAGTATTGTATCTCCCATATGTTTTGAAAAATCCATCATTCTTGCTCGAGTTTTATCAAAAGCTAATCTCTTGTTAGTTAGAGTGAGAATTCCTGAACCTAAACCATCTTCACTACAGTCTTCTTGCTTTAGTCTTTTTTCTCCTTCTTCCATGATTAATTTTTATTGAATTCATTTGAATATAACGTTAATGAAATTAATCAAAAAAGGTGCAGAAGCTGATATCTATCAAACTATGTGGCAAAATTCTAATGCCATTTTAAAAATACGAAAGACAAAAAATTATCGAAACTCTTCTCTTGACTCAAAAATTAGAAAACAACGAACTATCAAAGAATCTCAAATAATCTCACAAGTCAAATCATTTGGTATTCCTGCACCACTAGTATATTTTGTTAATTTAAAAAATACATCAATTATTATGCAAGAAATTCCTGGAACACCTGTTCATGATTTATCAGAGTCAAAAATAATTCAATTATCTAAAACAATTGGAAAATTAGTTGGGATGCTTCACAAAAATGGTATCATGCATGGAGATTTAACCACTTCAAATTTCATCTTCTTCAAAAATAATGTCTATGTAATTGATTTTGGCTTGTCACAAAATACGATAAAACCTGAAGATCATGCAGTTGATTTGCGATTAATCAAGGAAATCTTAAACAGTGCTCATGCAAAAATTATGATTCCTGCTTGGAAAAATTTTCTACTTGGATACAAATCTGTAGTTGGTAATGCAAATTATGTGAAAATTACTAAATTGGTATCAGATATAGAAAGTCGTGGTAGGTATGCGCAAGTCGTTTGATCTATACTTTGTATCCTCAAACTCTCACAAATACAAAGAAGCTAAAAGCATTCTAGATTCATTTGGAATAAGATTGGGCTTTTTCAAATTAAACTTGGAAGAAATACAATCAAACTCTCTAAAAGAGATTGCAGAAAACAAAGCTAATGACGCATTTTCAAAATGTAAAAAGCCAATAATTATTGAAGATGATGGATTATTCATTAATTCTTTGAATGGCTTTCCAGGTCCATATTCTTCATACATCTTCAAAACAATTGGCAACAAAGGAATTCTAAAACTTGTTTCATCAAAAAGAAATGCAAAATTTGTTTCAATCATTACTTATTGTGATAAAAAAACTCTCAAAACATTTGATGCAAAACTAGATGGCACTATTTCAAAATCTCAAAAAGGAAAAGGTTGGGGATATGATCCAATTTTTATTCCAAAAAATTCTAGAAAAACTTTTGCAGAAATAAATCATAAAAATGAGTTATCTCATAGATTCAAAGCACTAAAAAGATTCTCTAGTTGGTATTTACGTAAGATGGAATCCAACGATCGATAAATCTTTCATTGTTTTGTAAAATTGAAATTCTTGATACAAAACTTTCATCCATTATTGAAAATATCTGACTTTGTTTTGCAACTTGCTCACTAAATTTTTTTACTTCTTCCATTTCTAACATGTTTGAATGCTCTAATCTATTCGTAGAACGCCCAATGTGCATGTAAGACTTTATTTCCACAAAATGTGGGCTTGCTTCTTTGAACATTTTTGCAAATGCTGGTATCATGTAGTCCTGATCATTGTAATTTCTAATCAAAGTTACACGTAGAACAGTTCTTGTGTTGAGATGTTTTAACATGTTAAGTGTTCTATTCCATCTTTCCCACGAGTCATCATATTTTGGTTTGTTAATTTTCAAAAATGATTCATAGTCTGCCGCATTTGTTGATAGATACAACTGTGTTGGAAGTGCATCTTCATCTTGTAATCTTTGAATCATGTCTGGTTCTTGACCATTTGTTACAAGAAAAATTGATTTTGTTGCTTCAAGTGAGTTTAGATATTTTATCAACTCTGGTAATTTTGGATACATTGTAGGTTCTCCTGAAAGTGAAATTGCATAATGGCTAGGAAGTAATGATTCATCCAATCTTTGTTTGTCATTTCTTGAATCTCCATAATACCCGTTGATCAATTTTTTCCTTTCAGCCATCAATTTGGTCAAAATCTCTTCAGGTTCTGCAACTTGCTCTGGCTTCATTTCTAATGAATCATAAAATTCCATTGGTCTCCAACAATACACACAACGATTCTCACAATGCATTCCTGCTGGAGAAAACTCCATACATCTATGAGTTGAAATTCCATAGAACTTGTGTTTGTAGCAACTACCTTCATGTTTGAATGATTTTTTTGTCCAATGGCATAGCTCTACAGTAGAATGATCTGAAACACCATACTTTGCTTTCTTTAATTGCTCAGAAATTGCAGGTTTGATCTGAATCAGTTGTTCTTCTCCTTCAACTACTTCTCCTGAACAGCTCACAAATCCAGATCTTGTTTTGGTTTACTTAAATTGATCGAGTTTTTTGCATGAGGTTGAAAATTTTCTCAAAACCTCTTACATTTTTGGTCGATTTTAGAGTGAGGTTTAATAACTGGATCCTCAGGAATATTTTAGGCATTGAAGAAAATACACATTTTACCATTTCTATTGTTACTATTAACGACTCTAACCAGCATGCCCATGAATCCTGCATTTGCAGCAGGTGACTTGGATGATGATGGAGTCGATGATGCAGTTGATGCATGTCCTAATTTACGTGAAGATTATGAGGGAACTGTTGATGGATGTCCATCAAACTTTGTCCCATGGTATGATGAGGACTTTGATGGAATAGAGGACCATATTGATCAATGTCCAAATCTTAGAGAACATTACAATATGTTCCAAGATGATGATGGATGTCCAGACATTAATCCTCAAGGTGGACCTGGTGGATTACCTGATTCTGATGGTGATGGATTTGTTGACACTGTCGATAATTGTCCAACACAACCTGAAACTTTTAACGGAATTTTAGATACTGATGGTTGCCCTGATGACTTTGGTTCTGGTGACCGTGATAGAGATGGAGTTCCTGATTCAGTTGATCAGTGTCCATTAAGTCCTGAAACTTATAATAAATTCCAAGACTTGGATGGTTGTCCAGATTCTGTTACTGATTTAGCTTTTGTTGATACTGACAATGATGGTATACAAGATTCAATTGACTTGTGTCCAACAGAACCTGAAGTATACAATGATTATCGTGACACTGATGGTTGCCCTGATACTACACTAGATACTAATTTTGTTGATACTGATGGCGATGGAATTGCAGATCAATTTGATATTTGTCCTACTGATCCTGAAACATTCAATCGTTTTGCAGATTATGATGGTTGTCCAGATTCTATTCCTGCATTTGCTGGTTCTCTAAATGATGCAGATGGTGATAGAATAATGGATATGGATGATGCATGTCCCCTAGAACCTGAAAGATACAACGGATTTGAAGATGAAGACGGTTGTCCAGATATTCCACCTTATTCAAGTGACACTGATTCCGACCTTGATGGAATTCCAAACAGTATTGATCAATGTCCAACTGTAAAAGAAACTTACAATATGTTCAAAGACTTTGACGGCTGTCCTGACTTTATCGCAGACAACAAACTTTCAGCCGACACTGACGGCGATGGAATAGTTGACAACAGAGACTTGTGTCCAAACCAACCTGAAGTTTACAATAATTTCCAAGACAGAGATGGTTGTCCTGACTCTTATGGTATGGGTGACCGTGATTTAGATGGAATCCCTGATGCATATGACGAATGTCCACTAGCAAAAGAAACTTACAATAAATTCCAAGATGAAGATGGTTGTCCAGATTCTACATCTGGATTTTCAGCATTAGACTTTGATGGTGATGGAATTAATGATTTGAATGATCAATGTCCACTAGAACCTGAAACCTTCAATGGATATCATGATCAGGATGGTTGTCCAGATGTATCTGTAATGGATTCTGATGGTGATGGAATTAGAGACTCTTTAGATCAATGTCCTTCAACAGCTGAAACTTGGAATAGATACAATGATGATGATGGTTGTCCTGATAGTGCTTCTGATTTAGATTCAGACTTTGATGGTATTCCAGATTCAGTAGATGAATGTCCACTAGATAGAGAAAGATACAACGGATTCCAAGATGAAGACGGTTGCCCAGATTATCCTGATTTCCTTACTGATTTAGATTCAGACTTTGATGGAATAGTAGACTCGGTAGATGAATGTCCACTAGTTCCAGAAACTTACAATAAATTCCAAGATGAAGACGGTTGCCCAGATTCAGTATCTGATAACAAAGGCGCACCAGATTCAGACAATGATGGAATTAATGATTACAATGATCATTGTCCAAATCAACCAGAAACCTATAATGGAATTCTTGACCTTGACGGTTGTCCAGATGACTACATCCTAAGTCATGACAGAGACCAAGATGGAATCCCTGATGCAATTGATGCATGTCCAACTGCAAAAGAAACTTGGAATAAATTCCAAGATGATGACGGTTGCCCAGATTCAATATCTGAATCATTTGTAGTTGATTCAGACAATGATGGCATTCCAGATGTTGATGATGAATGCCCACTAGTTGCAGAAAATTACAATGGCTTCCAAGATGATGACGGATGTCCAGATATTGATGATACTCAACCAGACTCTGATGGTGATGGTGTACCTGATGTAATGGACATGTGTCCAACTCAAAATGAGACTTGGAATAGATATGTTGACTATGATGGTTGTCCAGATGTTCTTCCAATTGGAAATATGGTGATTGACAATGATGAAGACGGAATAAATGATGATGTTGATTTATGTCCAAATCTTAAAGAATCTTGGAACAAGTATAATGATCATGACGGATGTCCAGATATTGCTCCAGAACAATCAAGATACAAGCATGATGCAGACCTTGATGATATAATTAATGAATATGATTTGTGCCCACTTGAACCAGAAGACTATGACGGTGACTTAGACACTGACGGATGTCCTGACAACTAGGTGTTCATAAAATGAAACAATATCTCCTAGGATTCTTACTTTTACTCACACTAACTATTGGAATGGCACCAAACAGTGCATTTGCAAATGATATTGATACTGATGGTGATGGTGTTCCAAACGATGTTGACCAATGTCCAAACCTCTTAGAAGATTATGATCCTCAATACGGTAACAACATTGACGGATGTCCAGCTGATTTTGTTCCATGGTATGATGCTGATTATGACGGCGTTCAAGATCATGTTGATAGTTGCCCAACTGTAAAAGAAACTTACAATAAATTCCAAGATGAAGATGGTTGTCCAGATTTATCTCCTGCTGATGATGCTAGAGTTGCAGATTCAGATGGTGATGGTTTCCCTGATTACTTAGACTTGTGTCCAACACAACCTGAAACTTTTAACGGAATTGATGACACTGACGGTTGTCCTGATGATGATCACTCTGTAATTGATAGTGACCAAGATGGAATATCTGATAGCAAAGATTCTTGTCCACTAGAACCTGAAACTTATAACCAATTTCAAGATACTGACGGTTGTCCTGATTCTGTTGAGGATGGATTGTCTGCTTATACATTCCCAGACACTGATGGTGATGGAATTATTGATAGATGGGATACATGTGTTTTTGAGCCAGAAAATTATAACAATAATCTAGACTGGGACGGTTGTCCTGATATTCTGGGAGTGACAAATCCTGAAGCACCTGATGCTGACTTTGACGGTATTCCTGATGACAAAGATGCTTGTCCCCTAGACCGTGAAAATTACAATAAATTTGAGGACCATGACGGTTGCCCTGATGTAGTTCAACACATTACATGGGGTGACTCTGATGGAGATGGAATATTTGATCAAGACGATTTATGTCCATTTAATCCTGAAACTTACAACAAATACATGGACACTGACGGTTGTCCTGACTTTATTGCAGACAACAAACTTGCAGCCGACACTGACGGCGATGGAATTGTTGATTACTTAGACTTGTGTCCAACACAACCTGAAACTTACAATGGTATTCAAGATGACGACGGTTGTCCTGATGCTTCACTTTACAGATATGATGCAGATCAAGATGGAATTTTAGACCATGAAGATGCATGTCCATTAGATCCTGAAACTTACAACTTGTACATGGACACTGACGGTTGTCCAGATTCAGTTGATGGCATGTTGTCAAACTACATGTTCCCAGACACTGATGGTGATGGAATTGAAGACAGATGGGATTCATGTATCTATGAACCAGAAAACTTTAACGGATTCTTAGATGACGACGGTTGTCCTGAAACTGTAGGTACATCTGCTGGTGATATGATTGACTCTGATTATGACGGACTTCCAGACCATTTGGATCAATGTCCCCTAATTGCAGAAAGATATAACAAATTCCAAGATGAAGACGGTTGCCCTGATAGTATTATTCACCAAACAATAGGTGACTCTGACGGTGATGGTATCTTTGATGATGTTGACCAATGTCCAACTGCAAAAGAGACTTACAACAAATACATGGACACTGACGGTTGTCCTGACTTTATTGCAGACAACAAACTTGCAGCCGACACTGACGGCGATGGAATTGTTGATTACTTAGACTTGTGTCCAACACAACCTGAAACTTACAATGGTATTCAAGACACTGACGGTTGTCCTGACAGTTCACTATCTTACCTTGATACTGACATGGATGGAATAATTGACATTAATGATGCATGCCCATTTGAAGCTGAAACTTACAACAAGTACCAAGACACTGACGGTTGTCCTGACTCAGTTGACACTGCAGCTTCCACCTATACCTTCCCAGACACTGATGGTGATGGAATTGAAGACAGATGGGATGCATGTATCTATGAGCCTGAAAACTATAATGGTAACCTTGACTGGGATGGTTGTCCAGATGTTCTAGGTGCAGAATCTAGCACTCCAGTATATGCTGACTCTGACGGTGACGGTTATCCTGATGCAGTAGATTCCTGTCCAACTGAATCTGAAACTTGGAACAAGTATCTAGACACTGACGGTTGTCCAGACATTGCTCCAGAACAACAAAGATTTGTCCATGATGATGATCTAGATAGTATCATTAACGATGAAGACTTGTGTCCACTAGATCCTGAAGATTATGATGGTGACCGAGACACTGACGGTTGTCCAGATCCATAATCATAGTTTCTGATATTTCGAAAGAATCTATTTAACGTGAGACTTAATAAATACTTGATAATAAGCGGAACTAGGAAACTATGAAACAATATCTTTTAGGATTCTTACTTTTACTCACACTAACTATTGGAATGGCGCCAGGCAGTGTATTTGCAAATGAAGCAATTGACTCTGACGGTGACGGGGTTCCAAACGCTGTTGATTTTTGTCCACACCTCTTAGAAGATTATGATCCTCAATATGGTAACAACATTGACGGATGTCCAGCTGATTTTGTTCCGTGGTATGATGCTGACTATGATGGTATTCAGGATCACATCGATAATTGTCCTACTGTAAAAGAAACTTACAATAAATTCCAAGATGAAGACGGTTGTCCAGATTTATCTCCTGATGGTGATGCTGGACTTGCAGATTCCGATAATGATGGATATCCTGATTACTTAGACTTGTGTCCAACACAACCTGAAACATTTAACGGAATTGATGACGCTGACGGTTGTCCTGATGATGAACATAGTTTACTAGACCGTGATCAAGATGGAATATCTGATAGTAAAGATTCTTGTCCGCTAGAACCTGAAACTTATAATTTTTATCAAGACACTGACGGTTGTCCTGATTCTGTAGATTCTACAGCTTCTGTTTATGAATTTCCAGACACTGACGGTGATGGAATTGATGACAGATGGGATCAATGTCTAAACGAGCCTGAAAATTATAATGGCTTCCAAGATGAAGATGGTTGTATCGATATTCTTGGCGCTGATGCTAATGGAATTATTGATTCAGACTATGACACAATTCCTGATGATGTTGATGCTTGTCCATTAGAGCGTGAAAATTTCAACAAGTTCCAAGATGAAGATGGTTGCCCTGATGTTTTAGATTTGGTAATTTCTGGTGATGCCGATGGTGATGGTTTACTAAATTCATTTGATGATTGTCCATATGCTCCTGAAAACTATAACAAGTTCCAAGACACTGACGGTTGTCCTGATTTACTAACTGATGATAGATATTCTTATGATTCAGATGGTGATGGAATAATTGACAATTTAGATTGGTGTCCAAACCAACCTGAAACATTTAATGGATTTCAAGACACTGACGGTTGTCCTGACAGTTCTTTTTCAACACTTGACTCTGATAAAGATGGAATTCCAAATGTTTCAGACTCTTGTCCACTAGAACCTGAAACTTACAATTTGTACATGGATACTGACGGTTGTCCAGATTCCGTTGATGGTATTTTGTCTGCTTATACTTTCCCAGATGCAGACGGTGATGGAATCGATGACAGATGGGATTCCTGTCCTGATGAGCAAGAGAACTTTAATGGATTCTTAGATGAAGATGGATGTCCTGACACCCCAGGAATTTCAACACCTGCATTAACTGATAGTGATTATGACAATATTCCAGATGTGCATGATTTGTGTCCTACAATTCCAGAAAACTATAACAAGTTCCAAGATGAAGACGGTTGTCCAGATTCAATCTTACGCGAATCAACTGGAGATGCTGATTTTGATGGAATAAAGGATAACGTTGATCAATGTCCTCAAAGCAGGGAAACTTACAACAAGTTCCAAGACTTGGACGGTTGTCCTGACTCTCTTGTTGATGGAGTTTCTACTTATGATTCAGATGGTGATGGTATAGTTGACAACCTCGATTTGTGTCCAACTCAACCTGAAACTTACAATGGATTCCAAGACACTGATGGCTGTCCTGATGATGCTGTTTCTACTCTTGATTCAGACCTTGATGGAATTATTGATATTTCAGATGCATGTCCACTAGAACCTGAAACTTACAACTATTATCAAGATGAAGACGGTTGCCCTGATTCAACTGGCACAATAACTTCCTCTTACTCTTTCCCAGATGCAGACGGTGATGGAATCGATGACAGATGGGATTCCTGTCCTGATGAGCAAGAGAACTTTAATGGATACTTGGATTGGGACGGTTGCCCAGATGTGTTGGCTGCAGCCTCTACAACTCCAACAAAATTTGACTCTGACGGTGATGGATTCTATGATTTCATTGATTCCTGCCCATCAAAACCTGAAACTTGGAACAAGTACAATGATCATGACGGTTGCCCAGACATTGCTCCAGAACAACAAAGATTTGTCCACGATGATGACCTAGATAGTATCATTAACGATGAAGACTTGTGTCCACTAGATCCTGAAGATTTCGATGGTGACAGAGACACTGACGGTTGTCCTGACAACTAATTTTTGAAATAGTAAATATATTCAAAGTATCTAGTTTGTCCATGCTTCCAAAATTCTCTAGCAGAGCATTTCTAGCTCCTATGGCTGGCGTCAGTGACCCTGCCCTGAGATTGCAATGCAAAAAGATGGGAGCTGGTTTGGTCGTAACTGAATTTACTAGCATTCATAGCATTGTTGCAAAAGAAAAACAACTTAAAGAAAACATGAAAACAATTCAAGAGTTTATTGAATTCTCAGAACAAGAAAGACCACTTTCTGTTCAACTGTTTGGCTCTGATCTTTATGCACTAGAAAAAGCTGCAACTATTGTAGAACCATATTTTGATATCATTGATTACAACATGGGCTGCCCTGCACCACACATTACACAACAGATGGCAGGTGGAGCTTTATTGCAAGAAGTTAATTTGACTGAGCAAATTTTCAAAACTCTAGTTAATGCTGTAAAAAAACCCGTCACCTTAAAGTTCCGTTCTGGTGTTACTGAAGCAAGCAAGTTTCTTTTCAAAGACATTGCAGAAATTGCTGAAGATGAGGGAATCCAGATGATAACTTTCCATCCTAGAACTGTCAGTCAAGGATATTCTGGAAATGCAGATTGGAAACTAATCAAAGAACTCAAAGAAATTTCTAGTGTTCCTATAGTTGGAAATGGCGACATTACTACTCCTGAGGATGCCAAATTGATGCTTGATGAGACTAATTGTGATTATGTCATGATTGGTCGTGGTGCTATGGGAAATCCCTTTTTGTTTGAGCAGATTAATGACTATCTCAAGACTGGTTCATACAAAGAATATTCCTTCAAAGATAGATTGGATTCATTTTTTGATTATCTTCATCTCACCAATCAATACAAAATAAAATTTGCCAACATCAAAAGTCAAGCAATGCGATTCACAAAAGGACTGAAAGGTGGTTCCAAACTGCGTTCTAAAATTACCTTCTCAAAGAACCTTGAAGAACTAGAAAAAGTCATGCGTGAAGCATATTCTATATCTTAAATTTATTTTTAAATTTCATGATTTTCTTTACATCTGTTAATGGTTTGACGCAAAATAATATTGAACTTTTAAGCAAATCGGACTATTCTTATATATTTCAAGATTGCATTTTAATTATGAAAATAGGAGTTGAATCATAATTGGCAACAGCTTATGTTCTCATAAACTGTGAGCTAGGTTCTGAGGAAGCTGTAATTTCAGAACTAAAATCTATTGAAGGTGTTGTTGAAGTTCACGGCACATTTGGTGCATATGATATCTTGGCAAAAGTTGAATCTGCACAAGTAGAAGCATTACGTGAAACCATTACTTGGAAGATTAGAAAAATTCCAAAAATTAGATCAACACTAACTCTAATGGGAATTGAAGGACAGCAGTAACTTCAAAATCCTTTGCTTTTATACTCAAATTGCAATAAGATACTATCCCTTCAACAAACATGTCCTCCAAAAGGATACCTCCTGAGAGGAAATTTCTCCTCTCAGCAGCTTATTTCAAAATGATAATTGGTATTGAATAAAATAAAATGATTAGAGGGCTTCAGAACCCGTCTTTTTAGATGCAATGTTTAGAGCACTTTCTACATTGGATGATGTAATGATTCCATCTCCGCCATTCCCTGTAAAAGCAGCATCAGCAATTGCTGAAGTTACTTTCTCTAATTCAGAGTCATCTACTACTGTTATCACTGTTGCAACTTTATTGTATTCTGCAGTGAATGAACCTGTACCTCTTCCTGATCTGATCTCTTGTCTTTTTCCAGAACCTCTACCCTTTCCTTCAAAGATGGTATATCCTCCAACAATGTCTTTTATTGCATCAGAAACTGCACCGGCTTTGTCTGCTTGAATAGTTGCCTCAATTCGTTTCATTTGCATTTGTTTTTTGGTATTGTTTAAAAAAGATCATATGTATTTTTTAGAATTTTATGATACATTGTTGGTTATTTCATAATCCTCTTGGCTTTTTAGTGCAAAAAAAGAATGAAAATCATGAAAAGCGATGAAAAGAGATCTCACAGACTAAACTATCTTCTAAAATGCTATTTGAGTGACCCTCAAGAAAATACCTTATACCAGAGGGCAAAGCAGATGGGGGTATCTGATTCTACTGCCAAAGACTACATCAGAACTGTAATTATCCAAGCACAGAAGGTCTACTCTAGATAGAAGTTATTAGAAATCTTAAACAAGGAATTCATAAATAATCATTATAGGAGAAAATACTCGTGACTGATGACCTACTTGATGATGTAAAGGCACTTTTGGAAAAAGACTTTGGCGATGATAGAATCTTAAAACAAATTCGCCGAGCTTGTGAAAATAATGAAGTTATCAGCAATTTTGAGAGAAATTATGTTAGAAAATTAGCAGAAAAACATCTTGGACGAAAACCAGAAACTCCTGCACCTGTTGAAAAACCTGTGGTTCCAGATGTCGTAATCCCTGAACGTACTGTTCAAACCCCTTCTATTCAAACTCAGACAATTAGAAGAGAATCTCCTAGAGTTTCTTCTGGTTCACCAAAGAACTCCAAAGTACTGATTGGTGTTGGTGTTGCTGCATTGGCAGTAATTATTGCAGTTGCTGCATCCTTTAGCGGAATTTCTAACGTAACTCCTGATGCTGTAAAAAATCCTACTGATACAGTAACTAAATCACTACTGATTCAAACTGACTTTTCATCCTACAACAATAAAGATATCATATCAATTAATGGCGTTTCAGATACTAGTGGTTCTGTAAATCTATCCATTGAGAATCAAAAAGGCGAACTTGTTTGGGCAGAACAACTGTCTTTGAAAAGTGATGGAAGATATTCCACACTTGCAATTGCCGGTGGTTCTGGATGGGAAAATTCTGGTACATACACCATCAAGGTAGACAATGGTGCTGAAACAAAATCTAGTACATTTTCATTTACTGCATAATTCTTTCAAACTCTTTCCAATGCGAATCAATAATATCTCTTAATTTCTCTACACTGATCTCTTCCATGTATTCACGATAAACTATGTACTTGTTTTGGCGGTTTGATTCGTCTCCATAAATGTCACTGGTATTTTTTGGAATTACACTTGATTTCCACTGATTCATTTCAAAGACCCATACTGTAGCATCAGGGTTTGAAAAATCAATGTCATCGCATCCTACAACATACAGATAGCATTTTGCTGACTGGTTTAGTTTCTCATGCAGTTTTTCATAGGCAATCATCTGGCCCTTTGCGATGTTTATCTTGTCATTGTGAAATCCCTTGAATTCCAGTATGACAAATCCTCCTTTGTGCTCAATTAACCAGTCAATATCTGTGCCTCCTGAGGCTATCATCCCATGTACAATGAGGTCTCCTAGTACCTCTCTGCCTCGAGTAAATTCAGATTCATCAAAAATCTGATACTTTGCCTTTTGGCTTTTGCGAATTACTTGAGGCTTGAAATCATTTTGAGCAGGCTCTGATTTTTCATAAAGATTGTCAATCAAATCACTGGTCTCATTGGCCATGAAGTCCTGAATTCAAAACCTAATGATAAGAGAGTTTGTAAAATATAGTAAAGTTGTTCTATTTTTCTGGCTTATCTGCAGAGAAACTCTCCACCTGCACCCTTGTACAAAACAAAATACTCGTCAGGATTTTTTCTTTCTTTTTTTGCATTTAGTGCATCTTGATACATTTCAAAATGTTCTACTAGATACAATTGGTTTCCTGGCTCTGAAAAATAATCAATCCCAATCAAATCAAATCCACTGTCAGGAGTTAGTTTTTTCTTTTCTTCTTGGAAATTATCTTCAGCCAATCTATTCGTCGTAGATCATCAGATTTTTTTCTTCTAATACTGAATGTAGGTTGTGAACAGAACGATAAACATCTGATTCTTTTTTAGCTCCAGTACAAACTAACTTTCCTGATGCAAACAATAAGATTACAGTTTTTGGATCGAGCATTCTGTGAATGAGTCCTGGGAATTGTTCTGGCTCGTACATGCTTCTTGGTAATGTTCTTGCAGCTTTTTCTAGATGTATCTTTCCACCCAAGTTAATTGCTGCAACAATGTTTTGTACGGTGATTACTGCATCATTTTTAATTTTGATTTTTCCTTTTCTTAATTTTTGAACTACTGTGTTTACAGCTTTGATTGCCATCTCTTCGGATTTAGCTCCAGTACAAACCATCTTTCCTGTTCTGAAAATCAAGGTTGCAGTTCTTGGAGTCTTTAATCTAAAAACTAATCCTGGAAATTGCTCTGGATGATATTCAGTATCTGGAAATTTTTCTGTAATTTCGTTAAGGTCAATTTTTTGGTCAACTGATGCAGATGCTACAACATTTTCCACACTGACAATTGGCTTTGTTTGAGGCATGACGTGGGTCTTTAAATATGCCCTTTATATATACTAGTCAAATTTTTTGGAAAAAATCCAAGTTCTAATGGTGGCCAACCCATTGGTATCGATATTCCTCATCGATAATGTCTGACACAATCTCTTTGTTTTTGATTTTTGTTTTGGGAAGTTTTGCTTCAAACAATCCTAGTTGTCCCTTGTATGGAATTGGAACTCGAAATGCTTTTGCGTTCTTTAGCAAAAAACCATAGGTTCTATCATGAAAATTCTTTGAAGCAAAATGAAATTTTTGATCTGACTTTATCTGTTTTTGTGAATCATATTTTTTTACATCATAAATTTCTACTTTGCCAACAATTGCACCTGTAACAAATTTTTTGTCAATCTTTAGCCGCTTTGCATCTTCTTTTCTAATTTTTAGTGGTGCATGAATCAGCAGTTCTCCACGATAATTTGTATTCCACTTGCGTAACTCGATTGTCTTTTTTCCTAAAATGATTAGTTCAGCAAATGGTTGAGATACTGAGAGGCATTTCAAATTATTCTCTAGCTACCTGAATGTATTCGCCAGGATTCTTGCCTCTTCCTTCAGGCAGATTTGTAATTCCACCATTCAAACTTTGGGTAACTATTCCTTTGCTTGCCAAAACCTGTGCAGTCATGAGTGATGTGTTTCCTGCCATACACACTAGCAATGACTTTCCTTTAGAACCATCTAGTTCTTTGCTAAGTTCATCAGGAACCTGTTGTGTTGATAATAGATTGTTGATTGTAGATGCTTTTGGCACTGTAATCTTTGATTTGTCAACACCTAATGATTTTGCAATTATTTCAATTCCTTCTTCTTTAGGTGTGTATTGTGTATGAACCCAAATAATATTATCATAATCTCCTGCAACAGCTGCTGCATCTTCTACTGATATTCTCATTGGTACGTCACCGCCCTTTCCAATCATCTTAAAGTTCTTTCTGTATTTTTCAATTCCATCTGCAATCATTACAACAGCCTTTTTGATTTCGCCCTTGTATGCCATCTCTAATGCTGCAAACAATTCCAATGCACTACTCTCACCAATGTCGTATCCCTTGTCGACCATATACTTGAGAATCAACTTTGCATTCTCAAAATCAATCTCGTGCTCTGTATAGTTTTCAGGATTGTATAGTGTGAGGCCTTCTGCCTTTGATTTTGTTCTGATTCCTGCTACATCTTGGCCTAGTGGGGGAAATACTACATGAACTGCCTTTTTGTTGTATTTTTCAGTCATGTACTTGCTCAATCCACCTGATGTACCGCCTGTTCCAAATGAACAATACAATGCATAATCTTCTAGCGAGTCACCAAGTTCGTGTAACTGTTGATCAATTTCTGGTGCAGTAACTGTATTGTGAATGTCAATGTTTAGTTCATTATCATATTGTTTTGGACAAAATAGATCATAAATCTCTGCCAAGAATCTTGCCAAGTTAATGATGTCTTGTTTTGCCAAGAGTGCTTCAATCTCTGAAAGATTGTTATCAAAGATTTGAGGATCAAATCCCATCTCAGTTAACTGTGAGCGAATATTTCCTGCAGTTGCTTTTGCTGCCATCTCGTCTGCTTTGTTTTCCATTCCAGGAGCTGGACAAATATCCATATCCAAATCCATAATTTTGATATTCTCGTTTCTTAGTTCTTTGAATACCCCTTCTTGTAATTTTCTTGAAACAAGTGCAACTACAGTTACACCAAGTTTTGATAGTAATCCTAATGCAATTCCAAAGTTTCCTGATGTGGCCTCAATTACTACTCTTTTTCCATTACATTTTCCTTCTTTAATTGCCTCATGAATAATGTGCGATGCTGCTCTAACTTTGATGGAGCCACTAAGTAATTCTGAATCAAATTTTCCGTAAATTGTAAAATCCTTGTCATCAAGATTTAGTTTAAAGACACTTTTTGCACACTCTTTCAAATCTGCTGTCAAGTCAACTAGTGGGGTTGCGTTAACTATCTTGTCTCCCTCTCTATGTGGAATCTGATTCCATATCTCTTGCTCAAATTTTTCTAGCAATGCAGGATCGTAATTTTGTGCTTCTGACAATTTCTAATTTGGCTGATTTTTTCTCAATAAAATATCTATAGAAAATTAGTTCAGCCTATTTTGGATTAGATATCTAAAATCTTGATTACCTTGTTTGGGATGTCTCTTAGACGGCTTACTGCCATAGTTTTTTCATAACCCAGATGTCTTAGATTATTTGCAATAGTTGTTGCCCTTACCGTATTTGGTCCCAAGCCTAGTGCAGCCATGCTTATGCCTAGACTTTTGAGTGATTTTGTCATATTTCTGACTGCATCAGGGTCTGATGGTTCACCATCAGTCAATGTCAAGAAAATGTCTGGCCTCTTTGATTGCAATATCGGAAACATCTTGTCATACACTTCAGCTAGTGGTGTAGAGCCGTTTGCGACAATTTGTGCCAGTCTTTTTGCAGTGACGTTATTCCATTTCATGTTGTCTGGCTTTACGGACCAGCAAACAACTGATCTGTTCTCTGTGCTAAATGCATAGACTGCAAATTTTACTTTGAGATATGCCAAGACTTCACAAAGTGCAAGTGTTGCTTTTTTGTATTCAATTGCATCTGATGAAATACTAGATGAATGATCTAATAGTATGACAATTTTGGTCTTGATTGATTTTTTAATGTCTGTAAAGAATGGCTCGTTTCCCTCGATGTAATTTTCTTCATCAAACTCATCTCCTGATCTTACATGCTGTTCCTTCCAACCTGTTTTCCATTCCTTGAATTTTGTTTTCAGTCCATTAATCAAACTCATGTCATAGATTACAGTCTCATCTACATTTTTTGTAGTTGGGATTTGTATTCCAATTGCTTCGGGCATCAGTCCTTTGTTTTCTGTTTTCTTGTCTTCATCAAGCAAAACATTGTATTCATCAATTACGTCTTCTCCCCTCAATATTGCAGAAGGATCTACATTGCCAAAGTCTCCTTCTTTGTTTTTAGAAACTATCTTCAAAACTCTTAGCAGTTCTTCTTCAGAAAGTGGCATTCCTGCTTTCATAAATGGTAACGATACTGGAATTGTTAGCAGAGAATCAATCTCTAGAATTTTTATTATTTCACTGACATTTTTTTCTAGCCAATCTGTGTCGTGATTTTCTTCAATTGCTTTGCTTACCATTTTTTTTGCAAATGCATCTGCCTTTCTAATTTTTTCAAAATGGCTTGACTGTACTTCGCCCTTTACTGCGCCAAACATAAAGTACTGATAGAATGCCTCTACAATCCTTGCTTTTCCGTAAACTGTGTGTAATTGAGGCCTAGATACAAGCATGTAGGCGTAATTGAAGATGATTTCATCATCCATTCCTCTCCAAACTTTTCTTCCTAATTCCTCCACACGTCTTGTCTCCATTGTGTTTAGGATGAATCCAAACGCATGATCATTGCTAAGAATTTTCTTGCAGAATTTTATTCTCATTGCCTCATACCATAATGAGGTTCTAAACTGTCTGTACTTTTGAAAATCGTTACCGACTCTTTTCTCTAAAGGAGTAAGAATTACCTTGTTTTCTTTTAGTCTTGTTTTTGTTTCAGTCTTGTCTGAGATTTCTACAACAATGTTGTCTCTTTCAGACCATCGTCTTACAAGAAATGTGGCAATCTCTACTAGTGATTCATTTTGAAGCTTTACTGATTGCATTTAGTTTCCAAACATTGAGGTAATGATGTCACTTACTTTTTGATATTCTATATCTCCCCATTGTGTGTATACATTTCCAAAAACAAAATTGGCTGCTTCTTTCTTGGCCATTCCTCCATCTAGTAACTTTGCAAAAGCAATTGTCTCCCTTAGACTAGGAGAATAAAACAACTCTTCTACTGCTGCTGCTTGTCGTAGTGTGTTTGCTAGTTTGATTGCTTGAACAATTTCAGAATCATGTTCCCCTGAAACATGTTTTTTTACAATTTCCAACTCTACTTCTTCAGGTGGATACTCTAGTCTTATTCGGACTGGAAATCTGCTTAATAGTTGTGGAGGTAATTCTTTTGTTCCACTATGAGTCAATGGATTAATTGTTGCAACAACAAACCAGTTTTCTTTTGCCTTTACAACCTCACCTGTAGATTCTTTTAATGCGATTTGTCGTCTGTCATCTAGTGCTTCATCTAATCTAAGTAAAACATCAGCTTCAGCTGAATTGATTTCATCCAAGTATAACATACTGCCTTCTCTCATTGATTTTATCAAGAGACCTTCATCAAAACTCACGGTTCCATCTGTGAGGGTTTTGGTTCCAACCAAGTGGCTCTCCCTTGTTCTGAGGCTGAAATTTATTGAGTCTAGATTGATTCCCTTGCCTTTTGCAAAATCCCTTACCAGTGATGTCTTTCCTGTACCTTTTGGTCCTATAATGAGCACAAAAAGGCCCGCCTCGTATGCCTTGTTTAGAGTCTGAATTGAATTATTCCAATCTAGATACTGCACTTCTTCCAAAGTACGTTTTCATTACTATCGACAATATTTATTGTTAGATCTATTTTCCAAATGCTTCTACTTTTGCAAAAGCTGCATCCATTCTTCCGTGAAGTGTTTTGTTCCACTCATCAAAACCAGATGGGTCATTTGGATAATTGTTATAGTGTTCTACTAACCATTGGTTTTCTTTTGATGTGTATCTCAAACCATCTGCAACTGTCTTGTTCATTGCACCTCTGATAATCATTCCAAGTTTTCCTAATCCTGAAAAGTCTGGGTGTTCACCTTTACTGATTGATTCGACATCCATATTTCCCAAAAAGTGTTTCATACCGTAACTGATCTGCTCGTTTGTCATTTGTTGAACTAGTCTTCTAAACAATTCAAGACCTGCAGTCTTGTAACCGTACTCTTTGATGAAATCTTTATTGTATTGCCACAAACCAGCTTCTGAAACATCATTTGCTTCCAGAGCTTGTGCAACATTGTTTCCTAGAATTGTTCCTGCAATTAATGCTGGACCGATTCCTCCTGCATCAATTGGTTTTGGCATCCATGCAGAATCTCCGACCATCATGTATCCTGCTGAAACCATACAATCGTTTTGTCTTCTAACTGAAACTTGGAAGATTCCAGAGTTGTTGTTAATATCTTCAGGATCTTGTGAGAGTGTTGGATTTTTAATTGCAGTATTTCTTTCCAAATATTCTTTCATTAAAGATTCGACATTGTCTTTTTTGCCTAATCGTTTGTTTCTTCTTTCTAAAAGTGATTTTTCAACACCAAGACCGATGTTTACTTTATTGTCTGCTTTAGGAAATACCCATCCGTATCCGCCTGGAGCAATGTCTTGGTCTAAGTGAATAATACAATAATCAGGATCAAATTCTGAAAGATCTTTTTGTCCTGGCTCAAAGTACATAATGTATCTGCCAGTTGATTCCAAATCTCGTCTATCGATTCTCTTTTCTACTTTGGTAGAGTTTTTCAGTCCGTTTCTAAGCATGGATGCGACACCAGTAGCGTCAATGACAATCTTTGCTGTCTTTTTGAATGGCTCACTTGTTTTGGCATCTGTTCCTTGAACACCAACAACTTGTTGACCTTCGTAAATTAGACCTGATAGATTTTTTTCAAATTCAAAATCGATTCCCATCTTTTGACATCTTTCATTTTGAATCTCTGGGAGTTTTTGACGATTCAACATGTATCCTGCACCATCAAATGGAATTGCAGTTTCTTTGTCTGGAGAAAATGCCATGACACCTTTTACGTCATGTTCGATTTCTGGTCTGGTCCATTGAACCTTGATTCTGTCTGTCATGAAATCTACTGCTTCTTTGGAGCATGCATCTCCACAGACCCAACCAGACAATGACTTTCTACCTGGTAGCATTGCAGAGTTTCTGTCAACTACCAAGATCTTTGCGTTTTGATTTGTATAATGAGAAATAGCTTGAGCTGTAATTGTTCCTGCAAGTCCTCCACCTGCAATTATAACATCATAATCTGCCACGATAACAGGTTCGTCTGTCCGTATTTAAAATAATACCATGAAAATGTCGAAGGAATCGTATTTTTTTGAGTAATTGATCGATTCAAAATTTGGGGTCGGTTCGTCGCGGCGTCTTCAATGCTTTCGCTCAGACTGGAGCGGCTGTTATCTCCTCATTCCCGATTGGTATTGCGGTTTTATTCTATTTAATCTAGTTGGCAATCTGAAAAATTTCTGTAAATGTTTTGACGGTATCTTTCTTGTTGTAGATTGGCGTGTGGATTTTTAGTTTGATTGTGTCCTTTTCGCTTATTGTTACATTTCCCTTTACCAGTTCCTGCTTGTCTAGTCTCATGTGAAACCTTGAATCAACAGTCCTCTCCTCAATCTCGTCTACAAGTTCGTCAATCTGCTCCTGTGGGAGTAGTTTTACCAATCTTTTTAGAACGTTTAGAGCCTGTTTTTTGGTAATCTTTGCATTTAGCATGGTAATTGGATTGTCAAAGTGACCTGTTGTCTCATTTACTGTGAAATCCTCTTTTTGCAGTTCTAAAATTTCAAAGGCTTGAAAAATTTTTGAGATGTCTTCAGTTGCATGAACTATGGCATCAACTGTAATCTCTATCTTATCATTCATGATTGTACTAGAATTGTGATTGTTCTATTATGCTTCAAGCAAAACTGTTTCTTTTGCAGCAGTTCTGATGAGTTTAACTTTCTCAAGACCAACATGTCTTACTCTGATGACTTTCTTGAATGCAGCCATGATGTCTGAGTTAATTTTGCTGTAACATGTTGCTTGAACAAATTGTTCGATTGTCATGTCTGGAACTTGTTTGTTAATTACATCTCTTGCAATTAATCTAAGTGCGTGTTTTCTAGATGTGTTAAGTTGTCTGTGAGTTAATGCAATTACTTTGATTCTAAAGATGTAACCGTCTTTTGTTTTTACATCGATAATGAAATTAATTTTTGATGAACCACGTCTAACTAAACTTCTCAAAAATTCTTTTGAATATTCGAATCTCTTGAAGATTGTTGATGCTTTTTCTCCATCAACTTTGTCAATCTGGAAATAGATTTTGTATTGGTGTTGTGAAGGATCTCCTTTTAGGATATCGTAAAGTGTAACTTCTAAAACTCTGCCAGAAGCATTTTCATCATCTGTGATTGGTACATATCCAATTGGTACATTGTTAAATGAATCTGGAGCATTAACAGTAATCCAGCGTTTTTCACGCCACTTGTCCTTTACTCTACCTTTTCTACGTGCCAATTATTATCGACCTTTAAACCCAAAATATAAGGGTATGTCACTAGATCTCTTTCTGATTTCCCATGTAGCTCTGTAAAACCTGCGGGATTTTGATATGGCCATCCTTTGTCTGGAAATTTTCCATAATTGAGACCAAAACTCTGGTTGTGGCTACAAGGGTGCTGTTTAGTGTGTGGAGGTATTGTGTGTCTTCATTTGTCTTGTCTCTGAATCTTATTTTGAGTCTCCTTGCTTGGTAATCAAGACAGTTAGAGCAAGATACAATTTCTCTGTAGGAATTTTGTCCTGCCATCCATGCTTCAATGTCATATGTTTTTGCAGAGATCTTTCCCATGTCTCCAGTTGAGAGCAGCATAACTCTGTGTGGGATCTCTAGTTTTTGGTAAAACTCTTCAGCTACTGCCAACATCTTTTCGTGTTCTTTCCAAGAGTCTTCAGGTCTTGCATAGACAAATTGTTCAATTTTGTCAAACTGGTGGACTCGGAATATTCCTTTCTGGTCTCGTCCATGAGCTCCTGCTTCTTTTCTAAAACATGGACTGACTCCGGCATATCTTATTGGAAGATCTTTTCCTTCTATGATTTCTTTAGAGTGCATTGCTGCCATTGCATGCTCTGATGTACCAATCATGTAGAGGTCTTCTTCTTCTACTTTGTAGATTACTTCCTCAAAGTCATCTGCAATTACTGCGCCTTCCATTGATGCGCGATTTATCATGTATGGTGGTTGGACAAGTGAATACTCTTTTTTTGCTAGAAAGTCTAGTGCAAAGTGAATCAGTGATTGGTTTAGTCTTACCAAATCATTTTTCAAATAATAGAATCTGGCACCTGCGACTTTAGCTGCTCTCTCCAAATCTACCAAATCTAAATTCTCAGACATGTCAATGTGATCATTTATCTTAAAATCAAATTCTGGAATCTCTCCCCACTTTCTCATCTCTTTGTTTGCAGTATCATCAGGTCCTACTGGAACTGATTCGTGAACCAAGTTTGGAATTGTAAATGCCAGCTTTGCATATTTTGATTCAATCTCTTCTTGTTGTGATTCTAGTTTTGCAAGTTCTGCTGAAACTGTTTTCATTTCCTCTAGAATTGATGTTGCGTCTTCTCCTGTCTTTTTCTTTTGAGCAATTTCATTTCCAATCTCGTTTCGTCTTTTTTTGAACTCGTCAGTCTTTATGATGAACTCTCGTCTTTTTTGGTCAGACTCGATTAATCCGTCTAAATCAAAATCTACTGCCCTTGCCTTGAGCATGTCTCGAATAACCTGTGGCTTTTCTTTGAGCAGTTTTGGGTCTAGCATTACTCTATCACCTTTAGTGCCACCTGGATATGGTCCATTACTTCATCAATAGTTCCAATCAACTGCTTCATGTTCTTCTTACTTTCAAAATTAAAAACTAGTTTGTTATCAACATTTTCAACATCAAGACTCAATCCTTCTGGAAAATCCACATTATCTGGTTCTAGTGCTTTTTTGACAGTTTCGGCCTTTTCTTTTGTGATGTTACTGAGTACTATCTGCACTTGACACGTTAACGACATTTACTTCTAAATAATTGAGGAACTCATCTAATTTGTCTTTAGTTATTTTTGCACCTGCTGCTGCATCATGACCTCCACCAATTCCGTCAAACTTCTCAGCGCCGGTTCTCATGAGATCACTTAGGTTGATGTCTGATTTGCAACCAAATGATTTTCTTGATGAGAACTTGATTGTGTTCTCTTCTCCATTTGTTCTCAAGATTACAATTTTACCTGAATTCTTTGGAGAACCTGCAATTAGTGATGAGATGGTTCCAGTCATTGTTTCAGGGACAATGTCTACACCGTTTACCATGACACATGTATCACTTTCAGATATTCTCCATCTCTCATTTGATAGAATATTCATGTATTCTCTGATCATCTTTCTATAGTCTGTAAGGATTGTTTCCCCTTCTCTGAGAATCTTGTTTCTGTCTCCCATGCAGATTGCCATTCCGACTCCGGAGCGACTAATCCTTCCACAAGAGTTGAGCATTGTTGAGAATTCTCTGCCATCTCTGAGGAAACTTCTCCTATCTTCTCTTGGAAATGTGTAAGTGTATCCGATTAATTCTGACATGATTTCTGTGGCATTTTTGCCAGCTGTAAATTTAGTGATTGATTCAATAACCTGTCTCTTTTCTTCCTCATCTAGCTCTGCTGGAACTCTCCATCTTCCCTCATCTTTGAGCTGGATTCCTGAGGAGTTTAGTAGCGAAAGACAGGCATCTTTGTTCCAGGTTAATCCTTCGATAAATGGCTGGGATGTAAATGCCAAGGCATCAGGTAGTGGTCTTGTCTCTCTTCCGACCAACAATAAATCCAAGTCAATCTCAACTAGCCCCTCTTCTTTTGCGGTATTGGCAATCTCGAAATTCTTTCCGGTAAATGACTTTCTTTCTCCCTGGTCTTGTCTGTCTCCAAGGGCTGATACTACTGCAATTGATGATAGGTCAGAGTTTTTCTCATCAAGTGCCATTGATGCAAGATAGGCCATTCCACCTGCGCAAATCTCAAGGCCTCCATCGATTCCATACTTCCATGCATTAATCACATTTGGATTCTCCATCTCTCCATCTGGGATTTGGTGATGATCCAAGACAATCCAGTTGTCCCCTAATGTCTCATCAAGGTTCTTTGCAAAACCTCCACCAAGGTCTGTAACGATGTGGAAATCTCGAGAATCTGTTTTGAAAGAGTCTACAACATTTTGGCTAAACTCTTTTGATGTTCTAACCGTACAATTTGCCCCAGCTCGAATAAGGGCTTTAGTAATAATACTTCCAGATGTTAATCCGTCAGCATCAATGTGGGTTGTGACAAAAATTGATTTTTTGGATTTTATACAATCTGAAACTTTGTCTTTGAATAATGAAAGTGACTCATCAAGCGATTTTGTCATTACTCTAATTGAGCTACTACTGACTTATATTTCCAAGATGCTGGAATTCGACCGATCTTTTTGTAATAGACTGATAGTCTGTGAACTTTGGCTTCGATTAATTCCAAAGATCTAACATTTCTTCTGTCTCCTTTGTTTGCTTTGAGGTGCTTTTGAAGACCTACTGCCTTTTTGACAATGTTTTCCAAATCCTCTGGCATCTCTGCTTTCAAATCATGTTCTTCTAAAATCTCACCAACTGTCTTTTTTGTAATTGGTTTGATTAGTGGGATTGAATGTTGGTCTCTTAGTTTGATTCCAATTTGACTAGGAGTTAGTCCGTCTTTGGAATATTTTACTACTAATTCTTCAACATCTGCAG
>REGJ01000012.1 GCA_003702525.1 Candidatus Nitrosopumilus sp. | reverse complement strand
CTTGAATCAATATTGCACTGGTTAGTATTGACCCCTCTAGATTCGTTCCACTCATATCTGCATTTGTCAAATCTGAGCCTGCAAGATTGGCAAATTTGATTTCAGCATTAGTAAATATGGAATTTTGGAGATTGGCTCCTGCTAATTTTATTTTAGATAGTATTGCATCTGAAAAGTCTGAATTTGTAATTTTATCATTCTCTAGATTTAACCCTGTCATGTCAGTATGCTTCAAAACTATATTATCAAAATCAATTTGATTCAAATGGACTCCTTCAAAGTTTGATTTTGATAAATCTGAATTTCTTACTATAATTGTATCTAGATTTGCATCAGTAAAATCAACATACTTTGCAATGGTGTTGTCAATAATTGCATAACGCATATCAGCTCCTGTCATATCAGCTCCAGTCATATCTGAATCTGAAATCCTTACAAAACTCATGTCTACACCTTGTAAGTTAACATCAACAAAATCAACATTTGAAATTATACTGTCTTGTAGGTTAATTCCTTCTAGTGAAACATCGGTAAATATTACATTATTTAGAGTTGAATTGTTTATCATTGTGTCTTTGAAGATTGCATTTGACAAATCAACATCAATTAGTTTTGCCCCTTGCAAGTTAGAATTCTCCAGATTAGAATTTGTTAGAATAATGTTTTCTAACATTGTATTGGATAAGTCTGCAAATCTTAGATCTGAACCTTGCATTTGAATTCCTGAAATTGACTCATTTGAGAGATCACAACCAATTAAATTTGAAAATGGTTTAACTTCACACTCATTAATGAATCCATAAATTTGTGACTCTGTAAGATCTACGTCTTTGAAAATTGAATTAGTTATTGTCGTATTTCCCATTATTGCCTGATCTATTACTGCAAATGTTAAATCTGCATTACTTAGATTAACTTCTTCTAGATTGGCATTTTTCCACTCTGAATTCTTTAAAATTGCCCCTCGCATATCAGCTCCTTTTGCCATTGTATTATCAAAATCTGCATTTGCCAAATTAGATTCAATTAGTATTGAATTAGATATGTCTGCTCCCGTTAGATTTGCTCCTGAAAGATTGATTCTACTTAGTTTCATTTCTGATAAATTTGAACCAATTAATTTAGCACCTGCAAGGTTTGCTTCTTCTAAAATTGCATCTCTAAAATCTGCATTGTCTAATTTTGCATTATTAAAATTTACCAATCTAAAATTTGTATTGTCAAATTTTGCATTAGAGAGATCAGCATTTGTTAAATCTGCATGATCAAACATCGACCAACTAAGATCACTATCTTTTAGAACTGAATTTTTCAAACTTGTTTCATCCAATCTTGTTTGGCTAATTGTACTTTTGAGTAAATTCACGCCATCAAGATTAGCATTTGTTAGAATAGAGTTTTTCATAGTAATTTTTTCCAAGTTTGCATTTTGCAAATTCGTATTTGATAAATCAACATTATCAAAAGCAACTCCTTCCATATTTGCACCACTTAAATCTGAATTTTTCAAAATTGTTCCACTCAAAATCAAACCAGATAAATTTTGGTTTGATAGATTAGTATCACTAAGATTCGTATTTGTAAAATCTACATTGTGAAATGTTGTCCAGGTAAAATCTTTTCCTGACAAGTCAGCCCCTGTAAAATCAACATCGATGACTTTGGCATTTACAAAGTTAACATTTGATAAATCTAATCCTGCAAATGAAATCCCTGATATTATTTTTTGATCATCTGTTGCAAGAATCCCCCCAAATCCTTTTGATGGCTGTTCTATTTTGATAATTCCATTTTCAATCATGTACTCTAGCGCATTTTTTAATTCAGTATCTGTCATCATTCCATCTGCCCAAAATTTTATTGTGGTCTTTATCCACTCTGGAAATATCTCTGAATCACTTTGAGCAAATCCTGAAGTTGTAAATCCTAGAATAACTAATGCTGAAATGGTAATTACTGCACCTTGAATCACATTGATCCAAAATGTTTCCTGCATTTAAATATGAGATAGATTCCCAACTAATTTCTCAATTAGGCGTGATTTTCTAAATCTCTGAACAGATTTTTTGGATGTGCCCAACGTCGTTTTTGCATGCATCAATGATTTTTTGTTGAATCTCTTCTTTTTGTTCGCTAGTTATTTCCTGCGTGCCCATCTCACAATTCCTTTTTGATCCTTGGATCTAAATATATGTGCCAAATTTTTTTCAACACCTTGCCTTAATCTTTTGAATTATTCTACAGGAATTTTTTAATAGTTGACCTGTTAATAATAGGTTGACCTAGATAAAATGAGTCAATCTGAGCCTACCTTAATGATGTACGAGCGTGAGAGGATAATTTTTGAGTGTATCAAAGATAATCCTGAATTACATCATAACGCTCTGCTAAAACTGGTGGTTCCAAAGTTTATGGCAAAAACCACCTTTGAGAAGACTCGTGATTCCCTAATTGAAAAAGAGATCATCTATGTTCAATCAAAAGGAAACATGAAGTTTTACCATATCACTGAAAACTATACTCATAAAGCAGCACAACACATTGAGCAGACAACAAACAACTCTTTTCATGATCTCAAACTCCAAATCAAACGCCTAGGAACTGACTTTCCTCACAAGGATGTAGATGAAAAGATAAACACATCAAATTCCATTTTAAAGAGATTGCTCCAAACAGATAATGGCTTTACCATTTTAGATTCTATTAAAAATCCAAAGAAGACTTTGTATCGAGATGAACATTTGACAATTCAACAACTAATTTTCCAAGTTTATGAGATAGTCCGAAATGACAAGGATTCCGAATTGTTAATTCCTACAATTACCAGTTTTCTTGGAGTTATCGTCCCAAAAGACACTTCAGATAAATAGTATATTCTTTAGTTATTTATTCAGGTTTATTTTAGCATATTTTATGGGATTATTATACACAAAATTTTACATGGATTTTGATGATGATGAATGGAATCAAATCTCAAATGATCCTATAATATTTCAGACTAAAAAAGAAAATGTCACTTTGGAGATTGATGATGCATCTCACAAATTTTACAAACTTCGTTTCAAAGAAGGTGGAAAAATTCAGATGTTCCGAGTTACTGGAAGGTTCAGATTAACTTGGGATGATGAAGATGTTTTAGAATAGAAAAATTATATGGGTATTAGTTGAAAATTTCATCATGTCTTTAAACGAACAAGTCTCTAAAATCCTAGAAAATTTTGATGATGCCTCTTCAAGTGAAATCCTTGATGTTTTAAAGCAAATCCGGCCTCAGTTTAAGAGCAATTTAACATCTGAATACCTTGATGGCAAAATTCAGAAAATTGTAGATATTGAAGATGAATCTGAGAAAAAGAAACAATGCAAAGCATTGACTCCTTACTTGGACTGGTATCTGCAAGGACTCTAGAATTATTCAGAATATTCTTTTATTTTCTTTAATGCAGTTTTTATTGTATTTACATCATTTTTTGCTATTGCCAAATCCCCGACCAACTCTACAAAATACTCGTGTCCTGTGTTTTGTGCCTTGTCAATATCTGATTCATAACACATCAGTGCTTTCTCAAAGAATGATACTTCGTCACTTAGTTCTTTGACTGCTTGAATATCGTTGATACTGTTTTTTATCTTCTCAACTACTTCATCAATTTTTGGAACTGTCTTCATTGCTTGTTGATTCAAAACCGATGCAAACATTGCAGCAGAATCTTTCAGTTCTGGACTTTTTGAAAGGGTTCGTAATCTTTTTCGATAATGCTCTAGTGATTTTAATACTATCTCATACCCTCCTTCATCTTTTAGAAAGATTGCACCCAACCATACTTTTTCTGCCATTTACAAAGTTGTAATTGATGTGCTATAATTTAGTTGTCACAAGATCTACTGAATCATTCTCGTGGTTCAAAATTTTCTTGTATTGGCGGTTGATTCCTGTTAATTAGATACAACAAAATTCCTGCTACTCCCACACCAATTCCTGAAAGTCCAATGAACGTTCCAACATTTTTGATTAATCTTAATACTGGTTCTGACTGACCTGTCTCAATTGAGTAAAACATAACCAATCCTGCCAGAAACATCCCTCCTCCTATGAGTAACATGGATTTCCCTGCTTGCATATTCTGTTGTGGATTTTCTGATTAATAAATCACCTAAAATTTATGCGTGGGTGAATTTTTTTTAAAAAGTTATTTTTACTAGACTATGAGAAAATTAACCACAGGTCTGGATATGTCACAATTGACTCTTTCACAAACAATTGAAAATGTACAATCCCTAATTGATTCTGGAAATGGTGATTCTGGTAGACTATACCATATTCTAGAGTGTCTAAAAAACAACAAATCACTATACCATTCTGACCAAAATTATCTAGAGAAAAAATTAGAATCTTCCTTTAGTCTTGAAGACAAACCAGAACCTGCTACTGGCAGTGATGTCTTGCCAAAAATTCAAGAATTAATAAATTCTGGAATTGGTGATCCTGGTAGATTACAACACATCTATGATATGATTTTAAACAACAAAACCCTATATCATTCTGATGTTTCCTATTTAGAATCAAAACTTAATGAATCTATTTCTCCAAAACCTGCAGAACCTAAAACTCTACCAAAACAAAATGAATACATTCCCCCTCCCCCACCGCCAAAACCTGCACCAGAATCAAAACCTGTTTCTAAAGGAACCATGCCAAAGGGTTGGAACTCCATGCCTGATTCAGCTGAAGTTGAAAAAATTTCTAAAGATATTCAAAAAGAGGAAGAAAAGATTGAAAAACAAAAATTAATTTCAAGTGAAATTGATGTCCATCGCTCAAAATTAACACAACTAGTATCTCACAGAAAAGAGTATGAACAAAAGGTCACTCAAGAAAAAGCAACGCTAGAAGCACAAATCAAAGAAGAGCGACTCAAAATTGAATCTCAAACTAAACTTTCTGAAGAAATGATTGTCCAAAAAGAAGAATTGGATAAAGTCAAAAAAGAACGTGCTAAAATTATCAAAAATATTAATTCCAAGAAAACAAAAATCTCAAAAGAACTATCCCAACAAAAACGACAACTAGCTCAAGCACAACTAGAACAAGAGAAACTTGAAAAACAAGTAGAGACAGAGCAAGCACTACTTGCAAAGATGATTGAGGAACAAAAATCACGCTTGGTTGAACAGGCAACAATTGCAAGTGAAATTAAATCAAAACAAGATGACTTGGAGAAAACCAAGAAAGACTACGAGTTTATTGTATCTCAAGTAAATGAAGAAAAGGTAAAATTTGCAGAATCCGAGAAACTAAAGAATCTAATCAAAACTCAAGAGGCCGATTTGATAAAAGTGAAAGAAGACCGCCTCAATTTGATAAATGCCATATCTAAAGAAAAAGAGGCAATCACTAAAAAGACAAAAGAAGAAAAAGACCGCTTGAAATCCCAAGAAAATCTGGCAAAACAACTCAAAAAAGAAGAAAAAGTCTATGAATCACTCAAAAAGAAACGTGAAAAGACAGAACAACAAATCAAACTAAAGAATCAAAAACTAAAAGAAAAACAACAAAAACTCAAAGAACAAATCTCTGAAAAAGACAACGAACTCAAATCTTTAGGTGCAAAAAAGACTCCTGCTAAAAAACCTACAAAAAAAATATCAACTAAATCTAGTAAAAAAAGTATCAACTAAGAAAACAATAAAGAAAAAATCATCTTAACTTCACTGTGATTTCTTCACCATTTCCTATTGGTGAAGTTATTGTTCTAACATTATGATTTGCTTGTATGTGTGATGCATATTTTTTCATATCTTCTCTATATTTTTCTGGATACATCATATTATCCGTAATAATTACTCCTCCAATTGACACCATTGGCAATATCATGTCAAAATACTCTATGACGTTTTCCTTATCGGCATCAATTAAAACAAAATCAAAATATTCTTTGTATTCTTCTTGTAAACTAAACTCTCTTAGAACTTGCATAGCCAACCCTTCTTGAATTGATATGGTATTCGTGACATTTGCATTTTGAAAATTCTCTTTTGCTCTTTTGATCTTTTTTGGATTTTGTTCTATTGTTATTATTTTGCCACCATTTTCACTAATTGCTTCAGCACACCATATTGTAGAATATCCAACTGACATTCCAACTTCAAGCATATTTTTTGCATTTTTTAGGCGTATTAGCATATTGAGTAATTCTCCTGTCTCTTTTGTTATTGCCAACATTCTTTCATCAGAAGGAACATCAACTTGCCTTGATTTTTCTAATGATGATTGTTTTTCTAATTTTTCTAGAACATCAAAAACATTAGTCATTTTTTCTGTGTTTGAAATGGATTCATCCTCGTATTAGTCATTCTAAGATTGTGTGGTGTTTTTATTAGATTATATTTGCCAAAGATTTTTTCTTGTGTATATGGCAGCAAAGAAAGTCGATCTGCTTGATATTGTTCAAAAAATCATTAATTTGGATTCTAAAATGAGATTTGCAGCCATAATTGACTCTAAAGGTAACATTAGAGAGGCAATTATGAAGACAGGTAAAACAAACCTCAAATCTCAAAAAGAAGAAGAACATTTCTGCAAGCAAGTTGCCCAAAGACGTGCTATGAGAAAGGAGTTTGACAGATCTTTAGGTAAAGTTCGATATGTCCATGTTGAAAGAGAGAAGGTGTCTCAAATGGTTGTATATGCAAAAAGAAACATCATCTACTTTACAATGGAGCCAGAGATGCCAATTAACACCAAAATTAGATTAATCACAAAAATTAAAAAACTCACTGTAGGTCTTTAGAATAATTTCAAGACTCTGTATTTTACAAATATCATGACTTTTCCAAAATATCTTGGTGATTCAAAGATGTTTGAATATGATAAACACTATAGAGACTGTCAGCAGTTTGACAAACCATTCATCAAAGCCAAAATCAATCCTCAACATGGAAATTATTTTGTGCAAATTGATTTGATGCCTTGTAATTACAAACTCTCAAAAAGTGATGAGGAACGATTAGAAAAAATGGTTGAGATTGAAAATAATTCTTTACAGTCCAACTCTGAGCCTAAATTACAGGGATTTAGTATAACATCTGAACTTGCATGGTTTGATGGAGTTTCTTCAAAAAGTTTAGATTCTTTTTGTAATGCTCTTTATGATATGACACAAAACTCTTAGAATCTGATTAAATTTTTTAATATCTTATCTATGGCTTTTAGTTCTTGCTTTCTTTCTTTGATTGTATTTTCATTCCATTTTTTTGCAAATTCTGATTTTTGATCCATTTTCTCTAGTTCTTGAATGTACTTTACAAGATGTATCTTGTAATCGTGTAGCAAATCCAAATGCTTGTTGTGGTTATTCTCTGTTGGGGTTGGCATATTTACTCATCCGTGATATCTGGAAACATTTCTTTAATTCTTACCTTGTCTTTTTCCATTGCTTCTATTCTCTTTTTGAGATGATTTTTAATAATTGGATCTTGTTCCTGTTTTTCTTCTTCTCTAATATCTGAAATTGTTTTTGTTAATGACTTGTAATAGCGAACATGATTCTTTTTTGATTCATCTGACTTGTCTTCTTCTTTTACGTCCACAAAATGGGTAAATTTTTGCAAAATAAGTATTTGATGTTTTGGTATTCTTATTTACTTAAGTTCATACAAATTTCTTTAAATTTTTAAACAAATTTTCAGATTTGCCATATTGCTGCTTTTATTCTATGGATTTAGTGTTTTTTTGATGGTAGATATCAGATGCGATGATTGTGGCTTTGACTGCGATTATTCTGTGAGTGGGGAAATGAATCAAGTGGTTTTTGCATATTGGAACCATATGGCAAAGGAGCATGGAATAGAGTACTCTCCTGAGACCTTGGGAAAATATGTCAAAAAGAAGATTTCAGCAATTCCTACCTAGAAAAATCTCAGGCTTGAATGCCAAATCAAGCTTAAAAATAAATTTTGTAATGTATATCATGACATTTCCATTGGATTCCATAAAGTCATGTAGTAAATGTGGATGTGACTATTGTAAACTCAAAGTCTGTCCTGCATGTGGCCATGAATTGCCTTGAATAATTTTACACTAATATTGAATTAAAATCTAATTTTGCCACCTATAATGAAAAATTTTCTAATTGATCAAAATTGCAAATATCTTGCTAAAGATGAGTTTCAACATTATTTTGAAAATTACGATAAAATGTATGTAGTTGGAAAAGATTTGAAACAAAGAGAGTATGATGAAGGTTTGGGTAAATTTTGTAAAGATAAAGAATGTGATTTGATAACTGCTGATAGTAAAGCATACACACATTTTCTTAGTCAAGAAATAAACACAGTTCAGATTTCAGAACTACACTATGAAGATGAAGCAGACAGACCTATCTATCGGGTTAAAATAATCGATTAGTTTTCTTAATATTTTTTCAATTGATATTTTTTGCATCCATATGTGATATTCTCAAATTTGCTAAAATTTCATTGAGAAATACATCTTCAGATTGATGAGAAATGCTTGTCATGATTGCTTGCCAACAGTCATCAATCTTTCTATTGATTTGGGGAAACATTTTGTCTTTTCTAAATGTAGGATAAAATGATAACAATTTCATAATTCCATCAGTTGATTGTACAATCTGTATTAGATGAATTATTGATCTTAATCTTTCATGAAATGAAAGACTCTCTATTTTACTAATGTTATCAAAGTTTTCAATTTCCTCAAAGATTGTTTTGACTTCACTGTGTAGATTCTTTAATTGATTGTTTACTGACTCATACAGGTTTACTAGTTCGTATTCGATATGGGATCTACTATGAACTCTTTTTTCAATATCTCCTGATTCGACAAGGGCGCTAATTTCTCTGTATACTGTTTTTTCATTTCCAACCTTTTCTATCACTCTTTTTGCTAATTCTGTACCTCGAGTCTTTCCATTTTCGTTTAGGATTCTGATAATTTCTATTCTGATAATTTCTGAGTTTTTGTCCAATATTTTCTCCTATTTTTGATATTTTTCTATGACTTTGTCTTGACCCATCTCACTAATCTCTTTTGCCAGTTGTTCTAGAATCTCTATTCCTTTTTTGAGTGGCTCTTTTGGAATGTTTTTATTTTCTAGTTTTTGTTTTAGAACCATTTTTTCATTATTTACAAAACTAATCAGGGGGACATTTTCACCCATGTTTAGATTGATGAAAAAATCAATGTACTCTTCAGCACTTGCAATACCCATACTAGATGATTCTTTATCTGGTATTTGTTTGCACTCTGAATTAGATTAAAATAATTTTAAAGATTAACATATTTCATGGATTCTTGTGATCGACGTGTTCGTGCATACAAAAATGGCAAAACTATGGAGCAATGTAAAGAGATTGCTGAATCTTTGAATCCTAAATTTAAAGATCATATTGAACAAAATGGAAGAATCCTTTGGTCTCAAATTTTAGAGCAAGTTGATCATGATGAATTAATCTACAAACTTACACTAAAATTTTTGAGAAGAGATGGATATGATATCGGTAATCACAAACGTCCTCATGTGAAAAAATTCAATCACTGGTTCACTTGAAAAACTTAGATTTTACAACTTCCATCTGAGTTGCGTAATTTTTTTGCCATAATGTATGGTGTTGCTAGCAATATTGGTATTGATACTGCAATTAGTAGTGTCTGCAATTGTGCTAATGCAAGAGACAGTGCAATTCCACTTGCTGTTCCAATGAATAATGAGAAAAATGTGCCTGCGCAGGTTGGACATGCGATAAATGCCCCAATGATTGCACCCGTTCCACTCATTCCAGTTCCTTGTTTAGAAAATGTATATGCGCTAACTGCAATTGATGTGTTTAATGCAACTAGATACGATACAATAATTTGTAGTACTAGATTGATTGGAATTATTTGCAATCCAATATGTTCTGTAAGGTAAATGATTACTTTTGGCATATATCCTAGTTCGCCACAACATGGTGCAATAAATCCTGAAGGAATCTCTGCACCATAATGTATTGAGAATGTAACTTCTGGTTGATACACCAATGTCCCTGATACTAGTGCAAAGAATATTCCATATCCTACAAAGGTTGCAACAAAAATTTTTCTTGATTTTTTATTCCAAGTAACTAGTGCAATTATTGTTGAAAGATCTTTTTCATTTCTTTCAATCTTTCCTTTGTGATATCTGTACATACCAAGTGCAATTGCTCCAAATGCTGCAATTAATGCAACATAAAATAGATACGCAATTCTTTGAATTGCCTCAATTGCACTAGGTGTTAGTAATTCTGAATCCTGGTATCTTGCATAAATGATGAATAATAATGCAATTGCAACAAATCCTATTACAATTAGCTTTTTGCCTTTGCTAACTGAATTTGATTGTTCCATATTGTCTCTGTTTTTTGCCATGAGATTAAATTCTATCTTAACTTAATCTGGGTACAAAGATGTAGATAATTGCAATTATCTCAAGCCTTCCAAATATCATTAAAAATCCTAAGACAATCTTTGTTGCAGGATCAGTATCTGAATCAATTACTCCAGCTGACAATCCCCCTGTGGTAATCACGCCTGCCGCCTCAAAGAATGCATCCTGGTAAGACACGTCTTCAATCTCTGCCAAATGTAATCCTGTGATTGCTGAAATTACTGGGAATAATGCTACAATGATTAGTGTTGACATTATCTCTTTTTTTGTCTGCGTTGAAAGTTCTTTTCTTTTTACACTACTGAAAAATGATCTACAGTTTCTAAGATGGAATAACCTGAAAATCTTCAGTCCTCCTGCTGTTGAGAATCCACAACCTCCAATGAACATCAGTGTAATCAAAATTGCATGTGCAAATCCTCCTAGTCCTGCTAAACTTTGCAGTTGTAGTCCTGCAGTTGTACTTGCAGAAACTGAATAGAATGCACTTTCTAGTGGATCTAACCCACTTATTGAGATGAATAATACAGTGGCACCACCTAAAATTGCAAAGTATGTAAGAACTTCTTTTCCTAGTTTTGGTGCAAGGAATTTCTTTCTTACAAATGCATAGTGGAATGTAAATGGTAATGCCCCAAGTATCATTGCTCCCATCAAGATTACTTCTTCTTGCCAACCCAAGTTGTCGATAATGGTTGATGACGGGACAAATCCACCTGTCGCAAGTGTACTCATTGCCAATGAAAAGTCATCAAGCAAGTTTTCTTGTCCAAAGAAGTACAACAACATTGCAACAATTACAATGTACACTGCAAAGATGACAGTAATTGTTGAGAAGAGTTCTTTCATGTGTAAAGTTCTTCCTGAAATAAAACCACGCATTGATTGTAATTTTGATTCAGGATAGAACGCTGTAATTACCAGGTAAATGAAACTCATCCCTCCTACAAGTTGTGTATAACTACGATAGAATGTGAAACTCTGTGTCAAGTCTTCTTCCGGCGTATCAAATAGAGAGATTCCTCCTGTGGTAAATCCTGCTGCACTTGAAAAGAATGCATTTCCAAATACTTCTACATTGGTTTCTTCGCTTGGGAACACGTACAGATACGGTATAGTTCCAAACAATGACAGCAAAAACAGACTAGAAAACACCAATATCGACGCCTGTTGCAGATTCAGACTGGATTTTTCACCATAAGAGTTCAAAAAGAATCCTGTAACTAGCAGCAGAACTGTTGTAAGGTAAATCCCAGTAGCAGTAAGTGTATCCTCTAAAATTGTAGAGATGATTGCTGGAACCAGTAACAGGACTCCTGCAAACTGTAAAACAAATCCAAGATTACCAAGTACTGCTTTTACTGGTGGACTCAATAATCGGGGTTCAGATGCTGTTGCATCTCTAATTACATTTGCAATAGTTGTTTGGAAAACCATTCCAATAACTTCGTTCTTTTTTGATATGACCGGTAATTTCCTAATACTGTTATCTCTCATTTTGTGTAATGCGTCTTGTAATGTTGATTTTTCATTAATTGTAACAAGGGGTGTAGTCATGATGTCTTTTAGTTTAGTAGCTTCTGCATACACTGTAACATCACTTACTTTACTTAGAATATCTTCATCTGTAACAATTCCAACTGGTATTCTATCTTCATCTGTAACAATAATGTCGTCTGTTTCATAGTGACGCAACATTCTAGCTGCTTCTCTTGTCAGTGTATTCTGACTAAGAATCAGAACATCCTTGTCCATGTATTCTGTTACTGACTTGTTTAGAACATACGAAACTGCACGTTCTGGATTTGTCGACATTAAGCTACCCTTTGTTAGGGATTTTAAATAATTTGGGGTTACGCAACAGCATTGATCGTCTAAAAAAAATTAACCTTGAGAAAATGATCAGTATTGATCTCAAATTTTTGCTATCTTTATAAGCACTGAGCGTGAAGTTTATGCGTACAATGGATATCAATCAAGCACAAGAGCCTGATTATGAATCGGTAAAAATTGATTATGTTGGATTTGTAGACCCTTATGCTGTTGAAGGTATGGTTATTCTAAAAGCAGATAGTGGAAAAGAATTTCACATGAGAGCCTTTTCTGGTGAAGTTGCAAAACACATCTCAAGCTTTGGTGATGACAAAGGTTCAGAAGCGGCTCCCTCAATTTACAAAATGATTGAAGATATTTGTGAAGAAAATGAATTGGTTCTAGTCAAGGTCAAAATTTATGAAAGCGGTGAGGTTTTGCGAGCAAATCTGTACTTTACAGGCAAAAAAGACCTTGTATTGAGAAATTATCGTGCATCTGATGCTATGGCACTTGCCGCATACTACAACATTCCAATCCTTGTCAGAAAGACTCTGCTCAAAGAAAGCATGGAAGCTGAGACCTAAGATTGGAACGGTTTTTCTCCTAGTATGATTGTGAATTATCATGAATGAACAAGAACAATTGATGGATAATCTACTAAATGTGGATCTTGAAATTATTGACGTTGTAAGGGAACTCCAGCAAGGAAATTGGGAATCTGATTCTCACAAAAAACAAGTTGGTGATTTGTTGCAAATCCGAGACGAGATGGTTCAAAAATTAATGGCGGCAAATGGTGGTAATCATCAATGCGATTGCGGTCATGATCATCATCATGAGTAACTAGTTTTCAAAGAAATTATCTGGAAACATTTTCTTTATTCTGTCTAACTCTTCTTGATACTTTTTGATTTTGGAATCTATTTCTAAACTATTTTGAATGTCTTCTTTTTGTTTTTGTAATGACTTGATCTGGTTTGAAATAGTTCTATACATTATAGAGTATTCTGGAAATTTTTCAGGCAGTTCTCCCATTAGCTAGATTAAATATCGTACCCACTAATACTCGTTATGAAGATTGCAGTATTCTTTGCACTTTTGCTTGCATTAAGTAGTGGTTTTGCATTTGCTGAACCTGTCTCCACTGCAATTCCCTCTGGAGAAAAAACTCACTATGTTGATGAACAAATAATGGTCATGGCTGACATTTCAAACAATCAAGATGTACCGCAAAACTTTGCATACTTGACTCAGGTAAAAAACGATCAAGGTGTTGTGATATCCTTGTCTTGGTTAACTGGTTCTCTATCTCCTAGACAATCATTTTCTCCTGCTCAATCATGGACTCCAACTGAAACTGGAACTTTTCATATCCAAGTTTTTGTTTGGGAAAGTATTGACAATCCTGAAGCCTTGTCTCCTCCTCTATCTATGATTGTAAATGTTGAAACACGAAGTATGTAATTGAAATTTCTGCTTCATAATTCGGCAAACTCATCATCTTTCAGTGATAGCTTAGTTGTCGGTTAATCATCAGCAAATTGTATTGTTCTCTAATAGTATATTATCATTCATGTATCAGAACCTTTTTGATACAAGTAATCTTTTTGAAATCATGGTTAATTTTGAAAAACTCTACAAAAGAGTTGCATTGCAAGTAATTGAGAGATGCCATGGTGGGATTCGAATAAAAAGACATGGTAGAATTATTCAGGTTTATGATCCAAAACGTCACATGTGGAGTGATGGGTTGGTTGGATTAGTTATCAAAGAAGAATGCAAACTAGCTAATCTCCGAGATTGGGAGATTGCACATGTTAGAAGGCATATCATAGAAGAATTGTTGTCCAGAACTGATGACTAGTATGCAACTTTTCTAATCAGATGTGGCTCTTTGAGCATAATGGTATCATCTTTTCTAGAAGATAATTCTACTTGCCTGAGGTTTAGATTTGTTACTACAATTAGTGCCTCACAACGAGTACAAAGTATGGTCTTTCCATCTGACCTTTCTTCTCTAATGACATCTCGTTCCAGTCTGTCTTCTTTCTCACATGTGGGGCAAATCTTTGGTTCTTTTAGAATTATGATTATCTCTTTGACAAAGATAGTTCTGCCCATGTTGTGATGTTTTTGGTTTGATGAATAAAGTGTATTGTTAATTGGCATCAGCAATTCCATTTTGAGTGTCAAACCGTTTTAATCACCCAAAGTTAGAATGAATGGTATTCAACGTATTTCCAATCTAACCAATTAACAAAGTCTCATGAAATGTTTTGAAAATATGTTTTTGTTTGTTGATCTATTAAGATTAATTCTTACAATATTTTTAGATCATTATTGTAATTTTTCATACTAAATCTTAAATACTAAAATTTCCTATAAGAATTGATGTCGTTAGTTACAAAATCTAACGAATAAACTGCGTAGCCCCGCAGAACGATAAAGGCACTCAAACATTGTGATGTTTGACCATGAGAGGGAATCTCTCAAAGTTCTGCAATTAGGGGGTTGCGCCTTTTTAATTTCTAAAAATTGTTTGTTGCTCGAAAATTTTTCTATGTAACTATCTCGTCTAGTCTATCTTCTTCTTGAGCTCTTTTGATTTCCATCGCAATTCTTCTGCCCACTCCAAATGTCTGTCCGTATTGGTATTTTGTATATGGGCTAGTTGTTGCAACAATTGGATTTCCTGGAACTCTTAACGATACGTCATAGACGATTAATTCCAAATCTTTTGTAATTACACTTTGAAGTGAGAATGGTCCGATAATTCCTGGAGCATATTCTCTTTTTACTGCATTGACAAACTTGTCTCCCATCTTGAGGACTTTCTCTAGTAGTGACTCTCTAATACTTGCAGGTGTATGACCCACTTCAATATTTTGTAAATCAACATCAATGTCTAGTTGTTGTTTTGCAGGTAATGCATTAAAATCCATGAGGTTTGTTTGCAGTCTTCTCTCGATTCCAATAAAATCCACTTGGTCTGAAATTGGAGTATGGAAAAAATTAAAATTCATGTATGTCCCAATTGCCAATTCTTCGATACTTGCTTTTTCTAGGTCTTTTCTTGCAATTACCCCTTGTTTGATTTTTTCTTCAGATGTTTTAACATAATCTTTGTAAGATGATACTGTAAAAAATGCTCTCTCTAATGGTCTGTTCTTTTCTTGTACTTTGACTATACAAGGTTTATTGATTTTTTTAGGATCTTTGAATAATTTTGGATATTTTATTCTGGCTTTTTCTAAGAGATAATACTGCCCTTTCTTTGCAGTTCTCTCTTCAGCTTGGAATAATTTCCTGTTTCCAAAGATTGGTACTTTGAAAGAATTTTCAATTGTCTTGTATCCCAAATAGACTGTAAGAGAGCGATGTGGGACAATAATTGTATTTGAATCTCTTAACTCCTTTTGAATTTTGGCTGAAGCCATATCCTTGAATTTATCTAATACTGTAATCTCATCGGCAATTCTGTTGAATCTTTGATATGGTCCTTCTCTGCCTTTTTGGCAAAATACCCTAGTTTGAAAATCCTCGTCTTTTGCACCATCCATTATTTCGAGTGCAGAATGACTTCCAAGAACGCCTATTTTTACATCTGAGTACTCGTTAACAATTTTCTTGATCTCAGAACTCTTAATCACATGATTCCTTGAAACTAGGATCTAATATAGCTAATTTCCATTTTCTAGGATCGCATCAAAGCACAAGATTTTTCTGAAATTGTCCTTTGAGAATATCTATGCTGTATTCTTTTGAATTACAAATGGCCGGTGTAATACTACTAACTGCTATGACTGTTGGAGGAATTAGTCTCTGGCTAAAACGAAGACGAGAGAGAAAAGAATTTGAGGCATCTTTCAAAAATGACGAGCCTCCTATCTAGTGCTAAGGGCGCAATTCCATCTAATACATAAAATACTCTGTATTGTAATGTTCTTTATTGAAACTAATCATTGGAATTACTGGTAGTACTGGAGTAATCTATGGGATACGAATGCTTGAGACTCTAAAAAAACTAAACATCGATACTCACTTGATAATGTCTGATTGGGGAGCAAAATGTATTCCTATGGAAACCGAGTTTACAGTTGATCATGTAAAATCTCTTGCAACCGAAGTATCTGATGAAAAAAACATGGCTGCTAACATTTCTAGCGGTACTCATAGAATTGATGGAATGATTGTTGCACCATGTAGTATGAAGACATTGGCTGCAATTGCTAATGGCTATGATGATACACTTGTTGCACGTGCTGCAGGAGTTACAATCAAAGAGTCTAGAAAATTAATTTTAATGGTAAGAGAAACTCCATTGTCTGCAATACATTTGGAAAATATGTTAAAGCTTTCAAGATTGGGTATTGTCATTTTGCCTCCTGTCACTGAATTTTACACAAAACCCCAATCCATTGATGATATTGTAAATCATGGTGTTGGAAAATGCTTAGACCAATTTGACATTGAACACAATTTATACCCTAGATGGGGCTCTTCCTAAATCATAATTGCCACAATTCTCTTTTGAAAAAACCTGTACTGCTAATAGAGATACTGTCTACAAAGTTTTTTCAGATTATGAAAACTATCAAAGAATTTCTCCAGAGTTTTTCCCATCAATTCGAATTCGTTCTGTTAGAAATAATGTCGCAGTAGTTGAAGAGCATATGAATTTGGGTGATGAAGAGTTTGTAGTCATGACAAAACATGTCACTGATGAACCGGTTCTGCATGATGTCTATGTTATCGGGGGCGATGCAAAGGGCTCTCACATTCAAGAACAATTCATTGAGATTCCTGAAGGAACAAAAATCCTAGTTGATGTGGATTTGAAACTAAAGGGGAAAATGAAACTAGGCGGCATGTTTTCAAAAAATCGATATCAAGAAAATTACGAAGAGATTTTAGATAATTTTATAAAAATTGCTGAAAATTAATCAGATTTTGCTTCTTTGTCTTTGAAGTCTTTAAGCTCTTTTTCACCTTCAATCTTGCCTTTCTCAAATTCTCCTTTGGCTTTACCAAAGGTCTTTGCTAACTCTGGAATTTTCTTTGCACCAAAAATTAACACTACTGCGATAACAATGATGAATATCCATTCTTGGCCAGCAATGAAATTGGCTAAATTCATTCCAAACATTTCTGTGTCTCTTTAACTAAATTCGGATTTAAGTGTTCAACTTTTTACGTTCTTTACGCTCGATGAGTACCATGCCTGTAACGTACAATGCAATCATAGGTCCTGCAATAAACCACATAGTGACACCACTACCATCAGGGGTGATGATTGCACCAAAGATCACAATTATGACAATTGCGTATCTGATATTTTTTCGCCAAAAGTCAGCATCAACCATACCTGATGCAGATACTGCATACATTACTAGAGGAAGTTGAAATGAAAATCCAAATGCCAACAAGAATTGTAATACAAATGTCACAAATTCAATTACGTTAAGGAATGTAACTAGTCCTGCAGACTCACCATATCTGTACAAAAATTCTAAGATGTATGGAATTACCAAGTTGTAAGAAAATGCACATCCTGTAATGAATAGTCCTAATGCAGGAATTGTAATGCTTCTACTAACATTGATTTCATTTTCTTTAAGAGCTGGTTTGATGAACCCTACTAGTTCTTTGATAATAATTGGCATGCCAACTACAATTCCAACAAGTGCTGCAATGTAGACTTGTGCAAAGAATGCTTGACCAGGAGCTGTTTGAATTAATTGAACATCTTCTGGTACGAGATTTATTTTCATGTGGTTTGTGATTTGGGCTGCAATATTGTTTAGTGGTTCAGGTGTTGGATAGTATAGTGTGGTTTGTCCAACTTGAATCGGTTCTGCATGAAATGTTAGAATGAATACTGTAATTACTCCAATCACTAAGACGATTCTTAGTAGTCTCTTTCTTAATTCCTCAAAATGCTGATTGATGCCATCCAACTCTGACATTTGATCACTTTATGCTTTAAGCTATATCTATTTGCCTGGAATTGGCAATAGTTTTGCTTCAGGCAATCCATCTTCTTTTAATTGTTCTATGGAAATATTGTCAAATTCTAAGGAAATTATGGCCTTTGTGTTGAATTTGGATTCCATCTCTTTTGCCAAACTTGCAATGTCTTTGCTAGAGTAGATTTCTTGTGAATCTCTTAAGAAAATTCTTTCTCCTTTTTCCATCTCTTTTCCACCAAATTTCCCTTGAAGGAAACTGGTAATTGATGGTAGTTCATCTCTGCTGATATTATTATGAAAATAACAAATTCCTTTTACTGATTCATAGTCATATGCTGTTCCATTACGATACATGAAAACTCCGATAAAATGTGCTTCCTCTTCTGGTTCTCTTACACATTTTATCTCCCAATTTAGCAAGTTCTCTTCTTTGTAACTGAATCCTTCCATCTCCTCAGATGTGATCTTCCAATATCTTGATCTTGCCATGTTGATTTATCACAAATCATCTGATATAAATTCCAATATTGCCTAACTGAGGCTAGTATTCGTATTTGGAAGTTCTACGACTTCTTTTATATGAAATACACCAATTATGAACATTGGGAGACCGAATCACTGTGGTACTAAAAACTGAACATGCTGAAAAACTACGAAATATCCAAGCAAAAATGATCAGAACTTCATCAAAATCAGTCAGTTTCTCACATGTATTGAACCTGGTTCAGGTGAAGGACTAAAAAAATACAAAGCATAAGTACTACAATGCAATTGTTCATTTACTATCTCTAGTTTCAATTAGTCATGACAGAACAAAACAACCCTCTTTATCCAATTGAGATTGATGATTATCCAAAACTCTTTGATTATGTTTTGACTGCTGATGGTTTGGTGTATTTCCAGTCTTTGAAAAGAAATTATGTTTTAGGAAAAACACTGTCTCAAGATGAATACAATAAACTTCGATTACTGTATGTGTATTATGCAACTGCAAATCGAAATACCTCTGAAGTATTTGCATGGCAGGATCTTTGCATAACTCTTGATGATCAAGGAATTATTGAAAAAGAGATGTTTCAATCAAAAGAAGATTTGAAAGACAAGAAGCTAATCATTGAGAATCCTCATTACATATCTGGGCTATATCGAAAATACACTGAATTTATAAAAAACAATATGAATTCAAAGTGACCGATTCTGGGCCGGGTATATCTGCACAACACAAGTCCTCAGAATCGGAAACTTTACTGCTTATCTCAAAATAAGTATAAAAACACAGAATTTTTCGGAAGATAGATTAACCTCGATTCAAATCTGCAAATTATTATGGCAACATACAACGTTCATGTAACTATCGAAAACAAACCTGGAATCAGTGATCCTGAAGGTGATACCATACTCAATGACTTGGTTCTAAAAGGAACTCACAAAACCGTCTCAAAAATCAAAACTGCCAAAATGCTCAAATTCACAATCAAAGAAAAAGACAAAAAAACAGCCCAGTCTAAAGTACAGGAAATCTGTGATGACTTGCGTATCTATAATCCAATGGTAAGCAAAGTCACAATTGACGTATTTGATGCCTAAGATTTTTCAGAATCTATGTTATCTAGCATTCCATTAATCAAGAGTTTACTGCGTAAAAATTCTGCCAAGTTTGTTTGAGTGATGACTCCTGCCAACTTTTCATCATTATCTAAAATGATTAATCTACGAATGTTGTTGTTTAGCATTTTTTGAACTGCATCCTCAATTGGGGTATCTGGTGTGACCCATCGGAATTTCTTTGACATGACATCTTCTATTTTGATTGATGATGCCTTTTGATCTTGGGCAGCTACTTTTTGAACAATATCTCTTTCAGAGATTACCCCAATTGGCTTTTCGTCTCTGATTATAACCAAAAAACTGATCTCTTTTTCTTTTAGAATGCTTGCTGCATCATATACTGTTTTATCATGTTCAATAGTTATGATGTTTTTTTGCATGATATCTCGTACATGAGCCATGCGATCACGATTGTAATTCCGCTAATAATTTTTTCTGACTAGAGTCAAATTAAATATCGCGAGATCTAATTGTAATTGTGAAAGTTGGGGTTGTAGTTTTTCCTGGTAGTAATTGTGATCGTGACATGTATCATGTTTTAACTGATGTCTTTAATCTGGATGCTCAATACTATTGGCATGAAAAGTCCCTTCCAAAAAATATTGATGCTGTAATTCTTCCAGGTGGATTCTCATATGGTGATAGACTACGTGCTGGAGTTATTGCCGCTCATAGCCCTATTATCAAAGATGTTCAAAAGATGGCAAAAAAAGGAGTGCCTGTTTTAGGGGTATGTAATGGATTTCAAATCCTAGTTGAATCTGGCCTCTTGCCTGGAGTCTTGCTCAAAAATGAATCTCTGAACTTTATGTGTGAATGGACAAACTTGGTTGTAGAAAATAACAAGACTCCGTTTACAAATCAATTCAAACTACGACAAAAAATCCCAATTCCAATAGCAAACGGAGAAGGAAGATACTATGTTGATGATGATACTCTAAAAGAACTAAAGAAGAAGAACCAAATTGTATTCCGATATGATGAAGTGGTAAATGGTTCTTCAAACAGAATAGCAGGAGTTTGTAATGAGGATGGAAATGTTGTTGGTATGATGCCTCATCCTGAGCGAGCAGTTGAATCAGAAATTAACCCAATTGATAATAAACCATCTTCCCTAATCTTTGAATCTCTATTATCTAAAATGGGTGTGAGCAATTGAGTTTAGAACCTCAAGAACTAACTGAACTAAAATCCAAAATTGGAAGAGATCCAACTTCAACAGAACTGCAAATTGTTGCAGCAGAATGGTCTGAGCATTGTTCATACAAATCATCGAAACGACATCTCAAAATGCTTCCAATGGAAGGGCCTCTTGTAATTACTGAGAAAGGATATGATTCTGGTGTTTTAGATGTTGGTGATGGGTATGTTGTCACTGCCCATATTGAAAGTCACAACCACCCTTCAGCTGTAGAGCCATATGGTGGAGCTGCAACTGGAGTTGGCGGTGTAATTCGTGACATCTTATCTGCTGGAACAAGACCTATTGCAATATTTGATGGATTAAGATTTGGAGATATTGAAAAAGATCAACAAGCAAGATGGTTGTTCAAAAATGCTGTTACTGGAATTGCTGATTATGGGAATTGTTTAGGAATTCCAACAATTGGCGGCGAGGTTGAATTTGATAAATGCTATGAAAACTATGCACTAGTTGATGTTGCTGCTGTTGGCTTTGGTAAAAAAGAGAATTTGATAAAAAATCATGCCAAAAAAGGTGACATAGTTGTATTGATGGGTGGCTCTACAGGCAGAGATGGAATTGGAGGCTCTCAATTTGCATCTGATTCACTAGAATCTGAAGACCGCTCTGCTGTTCAAATCCCTGACCCTTTCATTGAGAAACTAATCATTGAAGCAATCTTGGAGGCAAGAAATGAAAAAGTCATTCATGCCATGAAAGACTTGGGCGGTGGTGGATTGTCATGTGCAATCTCAGAAACTGCTGATGCCTTGGAGATAGGAATTGAGATGGATGTAGACAAGGTGCACACTAGAGAATCTGACATGCATCCTGATGAGATTATGGTTTCAGAATCTCAAGAAAGAATGTTAATTATTACTAGTAAAACTAAATTCAAAAAACTGCAAGAAATCTGTAAGAAATTCAGAATTGGCTGTTCTGTTATTGGAACTGTAAAGTCTGATAATCAAATGCATGTCAAAAAAGGTAAAAAGACATTTGCAAATCTCCCTACTGATGTTGTTGCAAATGCAACATTACTTGATTTGCCCTCAAAAGAGCCTACATATCTTAAAACAATTGAAAAAGAAAAAAAACTCAAACCAATTTCAGATTATTCTAAAACCATGATGAAATTACTTTCATCACCAAACATTGCAAGCAAAATTTGGGTGTATGGTCAATATGATCATGAAGTTGGAATTAGAACTGTTGTAAAACCTGGTAGAGATGCATCTGTGTTGAGATTAGATAATGGAAAATTCCTTTCAGTCAAAATAGATGGTAACCCAAAACAATGCTACATCAATCCAAGAGAGGGTGCAATTGGATGCTTTGAAGAAGCATGCAGAAATGTTGTGTGTACTGGTGCAAAACCAATTGGAATGCTAGACCATCTTCAATTTGGTAGTCCAAAAGACCCTGAAATCTTTTGGACATTTTTAGAATCTCTAAAAGGACTAACTGACTTTGCTAAAGACTTCAAAATTCCTTGTGTTGGAGGTAAAGTGAGCCTGTACAATGAAACTCCTGATGGTCCTATCAAGCCTACCCCACTAATTGGTGTCATTGGCCTAATTGATAAAACTCCTCAAATTCCTCAAAGAATCAGCAAAGATGATTGTTTGATAATTGTTGGGGAAACTAAAGATGAACTTGGTGGTTCAGAATACTTTGAATATATTCACAAATTCATTGGAGGAAAATGTCCTACAGTCGATTTTACCGAATCAAAGAAAAACATGAAATCTGTCTTAGAAATAATCCCAAAGAAACTTTTGAAATCTGTACATGATTGTTCTAAAGGAGGACTGGCAGTTGCAGTATCTGAATTATCTATGAATAATCAGATTGGCTGTAAGGTGGATTTGGATAAAGTTCCTGCCAAAAAATTAGATGCTGATAGAATCTTGTTTTCAGAAAGTCATTCTCGTTATCTCTTAACCTTTGATAAGAAAAACCTCTCAAAAGTTGAAAAAATTCTCAAAAAGAACAAGACATCTTACAACATTATTGGTAAATTTGGTGGCGAGAACATCCAATTTACAAAGGGCAAAAAATCAATCATTGATCTAAGAGTTGATAAAGCGCAAAAAACTTGGTTAAATTCGTTAAAGGACTTGGTTCTACATGGATAAATCCCAGCATACTCTTGATGACAAACCAAAAGAAAATTGTGGTGTTATTGGAATCTATAGTCTAAGTGGTGCTAATGTTATTCCAATGGCAATTGATGCATTACGTGCTTTGCAACATAGAGGTCAAGAAGCATGGGGTCTTGCAATTCCAAATAAACCCCCTCTCAAAAGACTAGGTCTTGTTTCATCTGCATCATCTGAATTCAAATCAATTGCAGAAGAGTATTCTTCACCTTGTGTAATTGGACATGTTAGATATTCTACTATGGGTAGAAGTTCCTTGGAAAACGCACAGCCTCTAAAAGTAAAGGATCTTTGTGTTGCCCATAATGGAACAATTGCCAATGTTCAGGAGCTCTCAAATTTGGTAGGTGGATGTTCATTTACTCCTCAAAATGCTAGTGACACTTTGGTTGCTGCTCAAAGACTTGTCTCATTAATTTCTGAAAATGGTCAAATGGGAAAAGCATTATCTGTTCTCAAAAATGAAATGGTGGGCTCGTATTGTTTTACGTTCATCTCTGATGATAACTCTGTTTTTGCTGCACGTGATCCTAAAGGATTCCGTCCAATGGTTTTGGGTCACAAAGAATCTGATGATACGTACATTGTTGCTTCTGAATCCTCTGCAGTTTCTGCAGTGGGTGCTAAAATGCAACGTAATGTAACTCCTGGGGAACTTATCAGAATGAGCAAAGACGGTCTTGACACCGAAATGTTTTCTGATGAACCTAAACGTGCACATTGTTCTTTTGAATTTACTTACTTTGCTCATCCAACTAGTAACATGGAAGGAACTAACATCTATGTCGCAAGAAAAAACATCGGTAGATACCTTGCAAAAAAATTCCCAATCAAAGATGCTGATTTAGTTATTCCAGTACCTGATTCAGCAAGACCTGCAGCATTAGGATATGCTCAAGAACTTGGTGTATCTTTTGATGAAGGATTACTCAAAGACCGATACAGCAAGAAAGGACCATTGCGAAGTTTCATTGAACCTCACCAAACAGATAGAGTGGAAATTAATCGTTGGATTATCCCTATCCGAGAAATTATTGATGGACAACATGTTGTTGTAATTGATGATAGTTTAGTTAGAGGTACAAGCTCCAAGGCTATTATCAAGGCACTAAGACGAGCTGGTGCAAGAAAAATTAGTATGGTGATTACTTACCCTCCAATCAAATACCCATGTTATGCTGGAATTGATTTTCCATCCCAAGAAGAACTTGCAACATTTTCTAATGGAAAAGACATGAATGATGAAGAAATGATAGACATGGTAAGAAAAGACATTGGTGCTGACTTTTTAGGATACAATGATGCTGAAAATCTTGCAGCCGCAGTGGGAATTCCTGCCGATTCCATGTGCTTTACATGCTCATCTGGAAATTATGATTCCCTTGGAATTACTCCTGAGTTTAAGAGTAGAGAAGAAATCAAGGGAGAAGCAAGTTAGTTATGCAAGCAGTTTGGAATGGTGAGATAATTGCCGAAAGTGATGATACTGTTGTAGTTGAAGGTAATCATTACTTTCCAATTGATTCTATCAAACAAGAATATTTTAAGAAAACTGACATGACTAGTTTTTGTGGTTGGAAGGGAATGGCAAATTACTATTCTGTAACAGTAAATGGTAAAACCAATAAAGACTGTGCATGGTACTATGCAGAACCAAATGATGCTGCCATGAAAATCAAAGGTATGGTTGCCTTTTGGAATGGCGTTGAAGTAAAGTAACCAACTTAATTATTAGAATGCCTATCTGGTTTTTGTGAAACAATACACTGCATTGCTTTGTGTTGGTGTGGGAGTAATTGTTACAATTGGTGTAATTTTTGGTGCAGATTTTTTTAAATTCTCTGTAACGACTCAAGACTATGAGATTTTTGTTGATCCTCTTTTAGATGAACAAGGAATGTTTACCATGGGTCGAGTCACCATACAAAACCTTGGTGCCAAACCAATAACCAATATCCACATAAATTTTGGTGATGGTGATATTTTGGATATTCAAACTCTGAAAGTTGGACAAAAGATTATTGTATCTCCTCCTCCTGATAACTCGATGGAATTTGTTATGATCAGTGCTGATAATGACATATTTGTCAACAAGGCCTATCGTGAGATGCCAAAAATGGTAGGTATGATGGGGTCTTAGCAGTTAAATTCTCTAATGATTCAGTGTTTTTGCTTGGAATTTCTTACTAGTGGGAAGGTAAAGGATCTCTATGATGTAGATGAGAGTACTTTACTCTTCAAATTCTCTGATCGTGTATCTGCATATGATGTGAAATTCAAACAAGACATCCCTCGAAAGGGCGAAGTTCTGTGTAAATTTGCTGAATTTTGGTTCAACGAACTAGATGTTCCAAACCACTTTGTCAAACGTGAATCAGATACTGAAATTCTTGTTAAAAAAATGAAAATGCTTCCAATAGAGTGCGTAGTTCGAGGCTATTTTTATGGCAGTTTGGTAAGCAGATGGAAAAAAGGTGAAGTCCAAGTTCCAGAAGGAACTGATACTACTCTAGCTGCAAAACTTCCTGAGCCAATATTTGATCCTACAACAAAATCTGAGCATGACATACCCATTGACAAATCAAAAGCAATTGAAATGAAACTAGTCTCTGAGGAACAATACAACTGGCTAGAAAAAACTTCGATTGAAATTTACAAAAAGATGGCAAAGATTGCTGATGATGTTGGTTTCATCTTGGCTGATTTGAAAATGGAATTTGGAATTTTAGATGGGCAAATCACTTTGGGTGATTCAATTGGTCCTGATGAGTATCGTTTATGGCCAAAAGAATGCTTTGAGGTTGGTAAAATCCAAGAAGCATATGACAAACAACTTTTGCGTGACTGGTTAACTGCAAATGGATATCAAAAACAATTTGATGATGCACGTGATGCAGGACAAGAACCAATTGCTCCAGAAATCCCATCAGAGATTATTTCTAAAATGACAGAACGTTATATTACTGCATATGAGAAACTCTCTGGCAAGTCCCTGTAACTGCATTTTTGCATTTAATGTTGACTAATAGTTAACTTTCAACTCGAATTGTATTTTTGCAAATTTACAAAATTACGTCCCAATAACGCATTTTCAGACCTTTGTCCCATGATCATGGGTTTTTTGAGATTTTACAAAAAATCTTAGACCGCTACAATAATTCTTTATCTGATACAATATACATTGTAGTGGTAAAACATTTCTTGGTTGCGGTACCATAATTATCGTAATGATAATGATGAATTTAGTATCGTTATGATATTTTTAGAAATGAAAAAAAATTGATGCGATTAGACAAAAAAATATGATACAAGGATCTTTTAGATCAGAAATAAAGGTAATCTCAGTATGTCTACGTTATTAGAAAAACAAATCAAAGTAAATCGTATTGTTACGACAAGTATTGAACACGCTCGAGCAATTGAAGACCCTGCACGTGCAAAAATTGTTGAAATATTATATCATCAGGCTCTCTCTGCTGACCAGATTACAACTGCATTGAAAAAATCTGGATTCAAAAAAGCATTAACAACAATCCGTCATCATTTAGAAATCCTAAAAGAATCAGGATTAATTGAAATTGTAAAAATTGAGGAATCTCGTGGTGCCATAACAAAATTCTATAGCACCTCAACAAAGTTGCTTGATTTTGAAACTCCTGAAGATTTTGATTCAAAATATTCAAAACTCATCGACAACACATCTGCAAAAATCGAAAAAATCCTCAAAGGTTTAACTCCAAAAACTGGAAAATCAAAAGGAAAGAAATCTGAAGAATATTCTCAGTATTTGGTAATGGAGATTATGAATCGCGCCATGACAAATGTCCTTGAGAATTCTGGCAAAAAATAATCGTTACACCTAAGTATTTCTTGCAAGAAATTCTTGTATGGTGCGTGTTTTTTACAGCCAGAAAACTGAAGACCTCATCGAAAATATGACTCTTACAAATTGGCGTCAACAAGTTATGCAAGAACTTGGTCAAGAACACCAGGATATGTCTGATAACTGGAAAATGTGTGCAATTGGTGAACGAATAAAGATTGAAGGCAAGGATTTAGAGTCCATAAAAGATCTTTCCCCTGAAGCGATCCGATTAGGATATGATTTTTCAGTGGCAATGCAAGAAAAAGACAACGAAAAAGCATTAGAAATAATTACAAAAATCGAACAACTGCCTACAATATGGAGAAATGAAGTAAATGGATGAAAAAGCTGTAAAATTATTTTCTGAAAAAAATCTTGTATATATTGCAACTGTAATGAAAGATGGTTCTCCACAAGTTTCACCTGTTTGGGCAAATTATGAAGACGGCTATGTTTTGGTAAACACTGCAGAAGGTAGAATAAAACACAAAAATGTTTTACGAGATCCTAGAGTCGCAGTTTCTGTTGTTTCAAAAGATAACCCACTTGATATGACCACAATCCGTGGAATTGTTGAAGAATTAATTCCTGATTATGATTACAAACATGCAGACAAATTAACACAGCAATACATGGGACGTGAACATTATCCATTCAAACGCGATGATGAGAAAAGAGTTATCCTAAAAATAAAACCAAACAAAGTTTTTGTTTTACCTGAATTGAAAATGTCAGACTAGCAATTTCTAATGTTTCTAAATTCGAGTTTAGAAATATAATAAATATAGAGTGTAGAAAAAAGGTAGCCTAGCAGCTTAACGTCGACGTTTAGCTGCCTTTCTCTTTGGAGCGGCTCTACGTTTAGTAGCTGCCTTTCTCTTTGGAGCGGCTTTTCTTTTAGCTGCAGTTTTTCTCTTTGGAGCTGCCTTTCGTTTTGCGGCTTTTCTCTTTGGAGCTGCTTTTCTTTTAGCTGCAGTTTTTCTCTTTGGAGCTGCCTTACGTTTAGTAGCTGCCTTTCTCTTTGGAGCTGCCTTACGTTTAGCTGCAGTACGTCTCTTTGGTGCTGCTTTAGTAGCTGCATTTCTTTTACGTGCTGCTTTTCTCTTACGAGATGCTGCTGCTGCTGCTGCCTCTGCTGCTTTCTTAGCTGCATTTCTCTTACGAGTTCTTGCTGCTTTCTTAGCTGCTTCGGCTCTTTTGGCTTTAGATATTGCCATGATTTTTTTCAAAAATGATGTGTGTTATATGGTAAAAGTCACACAATATTACGTAATCTATAGAAAAATTTGACTATAATTTCACATTTTTTGTAATTGCGATCAACAATTTGTTATACAAATCACTGCAACATCAACTGTTGATTGTTCTTTTTGTGGTCGAATAATTATTTTATAAGTTTCTTCTTCATTAAATGGAAAATCAAACTGTGTTGTTTTTTCAATTGATTTGCCAGGTTCTAATCCTTCCAAAAGAAGATCTTTAGCAGAAAATTCTCCATAAACTGCTTCATGTTTCTGTTCTTTTTCATCAACGAAATGGAATTGTCCTCCTGAGAGTACTGTTTTTTCATCTCCAACATTCTTAGCTGTAATTCCTATCATCACAAACGTATTTTCTGGCTGTGTTTCTTTATCTCCCTCATGTGTTCCTTCAAATGTGACTGTATATTCTACAGGTCCCACTGTGACAGGTTCTCCTGCTTTTGTTTCGATAAAATTCACCTGATATTCACTGTACATGTACATTGCAACTGCCATTGAAGCGATTACGGCTCCAAATAATATCACAATAGCTATTCCTGCCACAAAAAACCACTGTTTTTTTGATATATAGTTGCATAGTTTGGAAAAAAAGCGCTTAGACCCCGGTGCAAAATTGCACAAGTGAGAGGGGCAGGGGCCTAAACTCTGATAGTATTACGACACTTTATGACATAAAATCCACGGAATTTTGATTCGATCCAGTGTTCCATCTTGGTCTTTTTTTGAGGTATTTTTTGGGTAATTTTTTGGTCTATTTTTTAGTAATTTTTGGTGATTTTTTCATCAAAATATGGGGGTTGAGCTTCTAGGCATGACCTAAAAAGGTCATACATGTTTAGCTGGGACATCTTGGTGGTTTGATGGTTGCATTTCACATCTAGGCACAAGTGTTCAACCCCCCCTCAAAACGCCTGATTTTGAAAAATTGGTATTGTGCCTAATTGTGGTAAAATTAGAGGGGGGTTTAACGCCTAGGCATAATTACAACAAATTACTCATTTTAGAAATTTTTGCGCAAGTTCTCCAATTAACTCTGAAACTTGAGTAAAAATCTCAGATGAAAGGATTCTAAAATTATCCAATATGTTATTGGTACCTGCAAATTACTCGTTTATTGCATCTTCATCAATCTGTAAAGAATTGATTTCCATGAATTTTTAGCAAAATATTGTGATTTTACCTTCTGCTTGTCCATTTGAACATACATTTTCTACCAAAATAGGGGGGTTTTTGAGCAGAAATTTGCCCTAAACCAATCTAACTTAGTAGAACTGATGACATTAACTTGTCAACTAGCACTAATGTACTATCCATCATTTTGTCTGCAAGCTCTGTTGCAGGACCAATGATTATTTCCATGTCCAATATTGAATCTAACCTCATGAAAATTATGCCAATTATTTTGTACTAACCACTGGTATGTCTTCCAAAAATACATCCAGAAAATAGGAAAAAAGGGGCTTTTTAGCCCCTTGCTGAAATGACAAAACTTGAGTTTATTGTTGCTCTACTCTGATTGTAATTTTGCCTTTTTTTGCAGTATTTACTACTTTGAGGGCTCTATTCATAACCCCCATGCCAAATCTTGACAATTCTGTTGTAGAAATTGTAAGTTCTCTTGGTTTTGATTTTGTTGTTTTTCTTTTCATGATTTGAATATTGTAATTTTTGATATAAGGCCCGCGTATAACTGATAAATTGTCTATTTAGAATGTCTTCATTAGAAATCTTGCAGTTTTTTCATGCATTTCTGAAACTCTATCCATTGCATCAAACAATCCTTGTTGATTGATGTCTCCTTCTTTGTCCAACACCACGTAAACTCCGATCTTTAGTTTTCCATCTTCTGTAGTATTTTTGTTAATTGCTTGTAGTGTGTAGCAATAATCTGCCACTTTTTTCTCAAATTTTGCTTTTTCTTCTTCACTAAATCCCAAATACCTTGCAATTTGGTTATTTTTCATATTAACTTTGGAACCAACTACCAAAATTCCTTCTTGTGCTTTTGGCTCAAAGATTTCTACAGGAACTCCTGCAGGACCTGCATGTTTTACAAGAATTTGAAACATATTTTCAGGATTTTTGACCTCTTCGAACTTTAATCCTTCATGAATTAACCATCTTTCAACATTATCTCTCATTCTTGAGGCACTCATTACAAATTGTTGTAAGTGGTCCTATATGACTCTAAATCAAATGATTACAGTACTAAATTTATAATGTTTCTAAATTCGAGTTTAGAAATATTGTAAATCTTTACTTGTAAAACATCGTAATTCTCTACACGTTTACTCTGAAACCAGGACCAAATTCAGGAATAATTGATGCAATAATTGCATTGAAAACTAATCCTGCCACCATTAATGCAATTCCTAGATACAAACAATTTTTTGCTTTTTTTGGATCATCATTACGCAAAATAAAATACGTAATAATTCCGCCTATTATCCCAAAAAATATTGGTAACAAAAACCATAGATTGCTTCTTGGTCTTTCTGGATATGACATTTTCTTAAAATTATTTTGTAGAAGCTGCTTTTTTCTGTAACTGTGTGATTTCTATCTCTACTGTTTCTAATGGATCTTCTACTTGGTTTCGTTTAATTGAGAACATTTTTGGTTTTTCAAAGTCGTCAGTACAATCTGGACATGCATAAACTAGTACTCTGTGTTCATTTGGTGCTTTTGGGTTTGATAATCTAGGGTAATACACTAGTCTTGCGCCACAATCAACACAATATCTGTTGGCCCTTCTAGTTCTGACCAATGTAAACCTCCTGCATTATTCTAAATGTGCGATCATCTATTAGATCTATGTTGTCTAATAGTGTAAACCAATTACTGTCAACCGATCAATATTTCTAAATTCGAATTTAGAAATATTATTTTTCTATACTTGTGATTATGTTACTAGTATCAAAATAAAATGTTTCAAAACTCGAGTTTAGAAAGAAGCGCCGCCCATCAGACTTGAACTGACGACCGTCCGATTAACAGTCGGATGCTCTACCACGCTGAGCTAGGGCGGCAACATGTTTGTACCTTGGGAAAAGTGATTTAATCCTTGCGACTATACAATTTAGACCAAAGTTGTCTGTAGTTTAGTTAAATTTGGCAAAAAAATCTTTGATTTCTTTTGAATGACTCTCTACTAACTCGATAATTTCCAAGTGTTCATCTGCAGTTGGCTCTCTTTGATGTACAACTTGAAATGCACTAAGTGCGGAACCGACCATTTCTCCAACAAAAAAACCACACAAGAAGTCCCCTATTTTCTCACAATTCCAAATCTCTCCAACCCGTGGAGAAGCACCTGATTTTTTGTATAATTCTAAAGTCTGTGTGATTAAGTCTGTTGTTTGTTTAGCAAATTCAGGGTCTAGGGTCATTAGAAAAACTGAAATTTATTTTTCTATGCCTTTTTTCTTTTCATAGACGTAGATACCGTCTAGGAAAACTCTATGATCTTTGTTCTTTACTTTTGTTTTTAATTCAATATTTGCAGCAGTTTGTGTAATGTCTGTCCAAACTTCTCCCGTAAGAATTACGTCTTCACCTTTTGGAATTACTTTTGTATTACCCATGATGTGTGTACTTCTTGGTGCTCTTTCACCTTGGAAGTTTTCAATTAGAATTTTTTTACCTTCTACTTTCACTGTAATTGGAAAGTGTGCAAAGACTACTTTCATTTTAATTGTGTATCCTTCAACAAGACCTTCGCAAATATTTCTGATAATTGATCTTGCGGTGTGTAAGATAGCATAATCTCTTTTTTTCTCACCAATTGTTTTGAGATTTACTTTACCATCTACAATTTCGATATGTACTGGAATGTTTCTGAAATTTTTGTGGGTTTTACCTAATGGACCTTCAAACAATAACATGTTTTTGTTTTGTGTAACTGTTACTCCTTCAGGAATTTCTACCTGGTCTTGCATTTTTTCGAGTTGACTAGTAGACATATCCTATCAAAAATCCTCCAATTCCTTTTTGTGTTGCTTC
>REGJ01000056.1 GCA_003702525.1 Candidatus Nitrosopumilus sp. | reverse complement strand
TACCATTTAGATCATCTACTGATTGTTATACAACATCTCTAGTCTACGATGAAATCAAACACATAAAGAAAAATCATGATGCATTAGGAACTTTACTTGAAACAAACAGACTAAAAATCAGAGAGCCAGATAGTGAATCTACAAAAGCAGCTACAGATGCTGCAAAGGATACAGGGGATTATCCACAATTATCAAAACAAGACTTGTCGGTAATTGCACTAGGCATTGAATTGGAAGGTGAGATAATCAGTGATGATTTTGCAATTTCAAATGTTGCCAGAAATCTAGGTTTAAAAATTTCACCAATAATGACTCAAGGAATCAAAGATGTTGGAAAATGGGTTCATTATTGCCCAGGTTGTAGAACAAACCACTCAACAGGAAAAGAATGCCCCATCTGTGCCACCCCATTGAAAAGAAAGTTGCTCAAAGAATAATTTCTACATCAAGATAAGATTTTTTTAAATTCATTGAGTTTTCTAATATGCTGAAATTCAATATCAAATTTAGCTTTTTCTTTGAATGAAAAATCTAATTGTATAACATCAGATAAAATTTTAATTCCTTCTAGAATTTTTCCAGATTTTATCAGTGATGAAGCTTTGTTGTAAAGAGTGGTGGGATTGTTTGGTTTTTCTTTCAAGACTTGCTCATAGCAATCTAGAGCAATATCCACTTGTCCTAGATAATGATGAGCTAATCCTTTGTTAAGTAATGCTAAGAGATTTTTTTCTTGAGAGAGAACTTTGTTGTATTGAACAATTGCTTGATCATATCTTGCCAATTGTCCCAAAATGTGTCCTTTCTTTAGTAAAGCCAGAATGTGCTTTGGTTCTTGTGAAAGAATTTTGTCATAAATTACCAATGCATCTTTTGGATTTCCTAGATTCATGAGGGTTTGACCGCTATTCAGTAAAGATTCAATTGTCTCAGTCATCATGTAGAGTTTTTTGATTTGATTTTTTGAGATGTTTACTTTTTGTATCAAGAACTTTTTTGATTTTTTTTGCTCTTGCTTCACCTAATCCTTCAACTTTTGCAAGTTCCGCAGTTGTTGCAGTAAATACTTTGAGCGGAGTACCAAACTTCTCAAGCATTCTTACCGCAAATTTTTCCCCAATACCAGGGAGACTGCAAAGTGATGATAGTTGTTGTCTTTCTAAATCAGATGATTTTTTTATTTTTTTCAAAAATGGACCTTTGGATGCATCTTTTCTAGAGCACATTGATACCAATAATTTTGCAGTATGGGCTGCGCTTGGAGTAGGGATTACTGGAATTTTAAAATCAAGAACAACAGTAGAAATTGCACCATAAAATATCAAAGGGTTTTCCGTTATCTCTTCAATCTCATCCACATTTCCTTCCATCAGAACTATAGGATGTTCAAAATGTTCTTTGAGTCTGGTGCATTGATCAAATAACCTACCATCAAAAACTGATGCCATCAAATCACGAATACTTTTTCTCTCCACTATTGTTTCAGGAGCTACAATATAGTCGCCAATTGGAAGTGTTTTCATCTCAAGATTAAGGCCAACTGATTTGAGCAGTTCGGGAATTCCACTTTTACGTTCCCTTTCGTCTACAATAATTCTGAGATTTTCTAATTTCACAAATAATGATTGAATTGAATTGTTAATATCTTATATGAAAATGATTTTTGAGATTATTTTCTAGGATTATCTTCTTCCGTTTTTGGTGCCTCAGAACCACCTTTCATCATTTCAGTAATTTTTGCTTCTTGTTCTTTTAGAGTTTCTTTAACACGTGTTTCTTGTTTTTCTAATACGGTTGTACGGGTTTTTGCCATCTCCTGTTTTTCTTCTAATTCATCAACTAGTTCTTTTTTTGTTGATTTTAACAAGACGGTTCCTGCTTGCTTGTAAACTGCGTCAGCATCACCTACTTTCTTTAATTCTTCAAGAGCTTTTTCAGTCTCTGCCTTTTCCATCTCAAGGTGTTGTTTTTGGGTCATGATAGATTGTAAGTTTTGTTGAGATTGTTGTAGTTTCATCAGTTGTTCTTGAAGCCATGGTGGCATTTGTCCTGCTGACATGATTTACCACAATTTTTGTTTCATTATATCTTTACCGATTCTATAGTCTCATCACTTGCCTGAATTAATCTCAAAGTAGAGTTGAGATTAGCCCTTAAGTGAGGAAGATGTTCAGATTCTACAGAAATCGTCATTTTCTTGTCTAGTTTTATTTGAGTCTTTACAGGATTTTCAGGATAAAATTCGTTATCAGTATTTACAGAATCAAAAATTGCTTTTGTTTTGTCTTTTGCATCAACTGTAATTTTTGCACTAAACTTTAACGTCATATGCGGTTCCAGCTATTTTGAAGCTGCATTTTTTGCAAGACCAAATTCCTACTGCATCTCTACCAAATGTTTTAGAACCACATTCAGGACATGCTCTTTTTTCTTTTAATTGAAGATGGATTTTGGTGTATTGTTTTCTAATCTTAATTCCATATCTTGCACCAA
>REGJ01000055.1 GCA_003702525.1 Candidatus Nitrosopumilus sp. | reverse complement strand
AATAATCAAAAAACAAAATTGTTTTGTAAAAACTAGAAAAGATTTTGCAAAAAATCTAACTCATAGAGTTGACTTGTTCTTTACAGATATCTGCATTACAATGACATGTTGCATCACACAAACATGCGCCTTGCATTGCACAATCACACTCTGAGCCCATCTCAGCAGATGCTGCACATCCACATGCTGCTTCTTCTGCTGCAGGAGTTGCTTCTGGTTGTGGAGGAGGACTTTGAGTTGTGTTTGAAGAGTTATCATAGTAACTTCTTGTTTGTTGATAATCAGTACCGTCTGCCAATTGTGCTTCACCTCTATTGGTTTGATAACCGCCAGATGATGCACTTGTTTGATAACCGACTAATCTGTTTGGATCAATTCCTTGTTGACCAGTCTTCTCGTTCTTGAGAGCACGGTTACTAATCATAAAGAATGCACCACCAGCAATACCTGCAATGGCTGCCATTCCATAGATAATCATAACAGGGAAATCACCTGTTGATGTAGTAGCATAATCTTCTGGAGGAGTTGGAGTTACACCTGCAATCTCAACGCCATCGAAAATATCTAAAGCACCAAATCCAATTGCATACAAATTGCCTTGATCTGATGATTGAACACTTCTAACAATGTAAAGTTGATCTGCCATAACTTCGGCTTCAAAGACTCTTTCTACTTGTCTTCCTTCTCTAATACTGCTTTCACCCATAGTCCAACTAGAGACAACGTATCCAGCAATCTCATCACTTAGACCAAATGTTCCAGCATCAACATTGATACCAGTTGGGTCAAACAAGAAGTGCCAGTTTGTTAGTGGTTGTTCTAAGATAAAGTTAGCATCAATAAGATTTCTATCAAAAACTTCATCAGCTGCAGTTCCTACAAAGAATGCTGCTGCTTCTGGTTCCATTTCAAGTAAAATGTTAAGTGGGTAATTGAGTTCATGTCCATCAATTACAACTTCTCCAGTTGTAGATAATCCTCTCCATCCTAAATCAACTAGGGTTTTTTGAGAGTCAGAAGTAATTACATAGTTTGAAAGTTCCCCTTCAATAATTAATCTATAGTCAACAGATGTATTGATGTTTCTTGCTTTAAGGTGAATATCATAAGAGACGTTCAAGTCAGTGATTTGGGCTTGACTGCCATCAGATCTAATTTTTTGATTAAGTTGATTCATCAAGTCTTGGACACCAGGATCTGAGGAATCAGCAGTTCCAATAACAGACCATTCTTGACCTCTAAGGGTTTCGAATAGTTCTCCGCCATTTGGATATTCGATGAATATTGTCTTTTGGTAATTCATCTTAAATGGAGATGATTCATTATTTGGATTGATTCTTGCATCCATTTGGGCACCAAAAACTGAACCAGTAGAACCTACAACAATTAGACCAGCAAGTAATACGGTTAAAGCGACTGCCCTAGACACGATCTAGAAGGCGACTATTTACAATAATAAACTTTTCCAACATAATGATCGCAGTTTTTTGAAAAAGTAATATGGAGTGAACGTTACAGATTTTGCAGTTTTAGGAGAAAATGATATGATTACAGTTTTAGCAGGAGGAACAGGTTCAGTTAAACTAGTCAGAGGATTAGTTTCTCAAGAATCCAAAGTTAATGTTGTGAGTAATGTAGGTGACAATTATTGGTTGTATGGACTCTATGTATGCCCAGATATTGATACAATCGTTTATGGATTAGCAGATTTACTAGATCCAGAGAAAGGTTGGGGAATCAAAAAAGATACTTTCAACTTTTTACGTCAAATGGAGGTATTTGGAGAAGAGACATGGTTTAGAGTTGGAGACAGAGATGCTGCAACTCATCTAATTAGAACAAACATGTTAAAGAACGGAAAGAACCTCAGCGACATTACAAAATGGATGTGTGAGAAATTTGCAGTCAGTGCAAACATCATCCCAGTAACTGACAACAGCATTGAAACAAGAATTATCACAGACAAGGGAGAATTACACTTACAAGAATATTGGGTAAAGCACAGAGGAAAAGACCCAGTTGAAGGAATTCAATATATTGGAGCAGACAAAGCCCGTCCAAATCCTGAAGCAGTAAATGCAATTCATGATGCAGACATGGTAATTTTAGCTCCTGGAAATCCACTAACATCAATTGGCCCAATGCTCCAGATTAAAGGAATCAGAAAAGAATTATCAAAAATAAAGAAAAAAGTTGTAGCAATAAGCCCATTAATTGGAGACAATGCAATTAGTGGTCCTGCTGCAAAATATATGCAGGCTGCAGGCATAGAATCAAACGCATATGGATTAGCAAAAATGTATTCAGACGTTTGTTCTAACATCATCATAGATACTAAAGATAGAATGCTCTCAAAGAAGATTCAGAGTTTGGATATGAAAGTTTTTGAAACTAAAATTACCATGAAAAATAAACTCGCCGAAGATGCATTAGCAAATTTCATTCTAAAACAAGTACACGTATAATTTGAAAATAGCTGCAATAATTCCTGTAAAGACTTTC
>REGJ01000054.1 GCA_003702525.1 Candidatus Nitrosopumilus sp. | reverse complement strand
TTAGTGAAAATATTATTCATGCATCAGATTCACAAGAAAGTTTTGATCACGAATCGAGGGTAGCATTTGAGTGATCTGATTTGCAAATTCGTCAGCCCATAGTGGCAGTTCTTGGTCACGTAGACTCTGGTAAAACATCATTATTAGATAGAATTCGTGGAACTGGTGTTCAAGGTAGAGAGGCTGGAGGAATTACACAACATATTGGTGCAAGTTTTCTCCCTACTGAAACAATCAAAGAGACCTGTGGTCCACTATACAAGAAACTTGAACAATCAGAAAATAAAGTTCCAGGAATTTTAGTTATTGACACTCCTGGACACGAAGTCTTTACCAATCTTCGTTCTCGTGGAGGCTCTGCTGCTGATATTGCAATTTTAGTAGTTGATGTTAATCGAGGATTTCAACCACAAACAAATGAAAGTTTGAAAATCTTACAGAGCAGAAAAGTTCCTTTTGTTGTAGCGTTAAACAAATGTGATCAAATCTCGGGATGGAGAAAGTCTGAAACTACTTTTATTTCTCAAGCAATCAAAGAACAAGACGCATCAATTCAAGCTGATCTTGATCAAAAAATCTATGATGTAGTGGGAACCCTTTCTGTTTTAGGATATCAGTCTGAGGCATTTTATCGTGTAAAGGACTTTAAATCTGAAATTGCTATTGTTCCAATCTCTGCACGTTCTGGTGTTGGGATTCCAGAACTACTTAGTGTTCTAGTGGGATTGACTCAACAATATCTACAAAAAAGACTAGATCAGGAAGAAAAAGATCCTCGTGGAATCGTTTTAGAAGTAAAAGATGAAGTTGGATTAGGACAAACTGCAAATATTATACTAATTGATGGCTCTATCAAAAAGGAAGACAGTATAGTTGTTGCAAAACGTGATGGCGTAATTGTTACAAAGCCAAAAGCACTGTTGTTACCCAAAGCACTTGATGAGATGCGTGATCCTCGTGATAAATTCAAACCTACCCCTCAAGTAGATGCTGCAGCTGGACTAAAGATTGCCTCCCCTGAACTTGAAGGTGTTCTTCCAGGAAGTACACTCTATGTTGCTACAAATGATGATGAGATTACAAAATACACCAATCTCATTGAATCTGAAATGAAATCCATGTTTGTTGATACTGAAACTAATGGAATTATTCTAAAATGTGATACTATTGGCTCCCTTGAAGCAATAGTTGAGATGCTTAGACGCTCACAAGTACCTGTAGCTAAGGCCGATATTGGCCCTGTCAATAGACGTGATGTAATTGAAGCCAAGGCAATAAAAGAAAAAGACAGACATTTGGGAATTGTTTTGGCATTTAATGTCAAAGTTTTACCTGATGCAAAAGAAGAATCAGAAGTTAGTCATATCAAAGTCTTTGAAGACAAAGTAATCTATAGTTTAATTGATAACTACAATGCTTGGGTTGAAGAAGATACCACGCATCAAGAAGACGCAATATTTTCTGAATTAACCCCTGTTTCCAAGTTTACTTTTCTTAAAGGAATGGTATTTAGAAATAACAATCCTGCAGTTTTTGGAATCCGAGTAGATGTTGGAACTCTAAAACATAAAATTCCATTCATGAATTCTGATGGACGTAAAATTGGAAATATACATCAACTTCAACATGATAAAAAAACAGTTAGTTCAGCTAAAACAGGTGATGAAGTTGCATGTTCAGTTCAGGATATAACTATTGGAAGACAAATTTTTGAAGAAGAAGTGTTTTACACATTTCCCCCATCACATGAAGCAAAACAATTACTAAACAAATTCATGCATAAACTAAGTACTGAAGAACAAGAAGTATTGAATGAAATTGTAGAAATTCAAAGAAAGAAAGAAGCAGCTTATGCTTACTAGTTTATTGTGAATGTTTCTGACAAATCATATTGATTCCAGGAGCCCCTACTGCTCCCATCATCTTATCTACAATTTGACCTGACTTGAACATGATAAATGTTGGAATTGATTGTACTGCAAATTTCATTGCAATGTTTTGATTATTATCAACATTAACTCTTGCAAACTTTACTTTGGGATATTTTTTTGATAGGCTCTCAAATACTGGGTGCATCATCTTACATGGACCACACCATTCTGCCCAGAAATCAACTAATGTTGGATTTTCAGCCAAAACTGCCTGGTCAAAATTAGAGTCATCTAAATCGATAATTCCAGGCTCAACTTTAGGCTGGTTTTGTTGTTTTAACATCTCTTCTAGTTTTCTCTGTTTAATTTTCTCAATTTCTGGGTCTTCAGACAATACAATATCAAAATTAATTCTACTAAAAAATCTATGTTGAAAGATTACTCATCAGCTGATTTTACTGGAATTGCTTCATATCTTCTTGATTTGCAGATGGGGCATTGATCGATGTATTTTGTAAAACTAACAGAAGTATATGCAATTCCACAATCTCCACAAATTCGAAGATTTCTACTTAGCTTTCCCATGTTGAATATCAAAAAGTATTATGATTAAAACCTAACTCGTCTTAATTTT
>REGJ01000011.1 GCA_003702525.1 Candidatus Nitrosopumilus sp. | reverse complement strand
CAGATACTGATACATCGCCAGATGTGAATCCTGTTACTGATTCATCAAAAGATATTGAGAAATTGATTGGATTTGCGTTAGTTGTTGAACCACTAGCGCCATCACTAGATGTGATAGTAGGTGTTGGAGATGTGGTATCAATTGTAAAGTCATATGTGTTTGAAATAGAGTTAGTATTGCCATAAGTATCAGTTGCAACACCAGCGTTAATTGTAACTGCAACAGTACCATCAGATGAACCTCTCAGGACATCAAAGGTGTAAGTTGTTCCAGAACCTGCAAAGTTAGTTGCTGCAGGTGAACCACCATTGGCAGTACCAGAGACTGTGATATCTCCAATAACAAAGTCAGATACGGATTCACTAAATGTTGCAGTGTAGCTAAGTGTGGTATTGTTTACTGTGTCACCATCTGAACCAGTGGAGGAAGTAATGGTTACAGTTGGCCCAGTGGTATCAGAAGTAATTGTGAATTGTGTTGCTGCAACGTTATTGTTTCCTGCCAAGTCAGTTGCAACAGAGCTGTTAACATCAACAATCACTGTGCCATCAGAGCCAGGTGCAATTGTAAACGTGTAAGGACCAGCTCCAGAACCAGTAAATCCGGTTACTGCACCAGGACTTCCAGTACCAGATACTGATACATCGCCAGATGTGAATCCTGTTACTGATTCATCAAAAGATATTGAGAAATTGATTGGATTTGCGTTAGTTGTTGAACCACTAGCGCCATCACTAGATGTGATAGTAGGTGTTGGAGATGTGGTATCAAGTTCTTTGATATTAAAAACAATTGCAGCGTATCCATCACTTGCCCATGAATCAAAAGTAGGATCTGCAGGAGTTCCAATGAATTCTTGATTTAATGTTGCAATTATTGAACCAACAGCATGTGCACCAACATCAGATGAACCACTAGTACTAATTTTTGTCCAACCAGTGCCAGAGACAGAATCTAAATCATCAACTCTGTCTCTATCAACTGTAACAGATGCAATGAATAATGTATTTGCTACGGTAGATGCAGGAGATGTTGGAGTCACACTAGTTCCAGTACCAAAGGAAACAGCACCAGTTGTATCTATTATATCCCCAGTGTTTATAGCACCAGAAATTCTTAACAGAGTAATTCTTGCTTGTTCTGAACCAGTCCATGTAATTGTAACACTTGTATCAGGTGTTCCGCCCATTCTTTTCCACAACCAATAACCATCAACACTGCTTCCATCATTGTGAGATGCAAATGAGGTATAACCTGCTGCTGCAAGATTAGTAACAGAACCATCTAATGCAACGTGAATCAAAATAATATCATTTTCAGAAAGAGATCCCAAACTGAAATTAATTATACCAGATGTCTCTGCGTTTGATATGACTAAATGGGTTTGTGTTGCTTCTACTGTTGGAACTGCAGCGTATGCAGAAGGGATTGAAAATGAAGTAAAGATTACAGATAATAAAAATAAAAACAGAATTGGAATAAAAATAGATTTTTTTCTACCCATGCAAATTAACTCCAAAATCTTGAATTATTAAAATAAAATATGAACACCCATAGCATATTATCATAGTAATATAATATGGACTTTTAATTATAAAAATTGTCTAGTGATTTTCAAGTAAATTGGAGACCAAGTTGGAGTTCTTAATGAAAACAGACGTAAAGAGTAGATTTTAGAAAATATGTTTAGATAGCACAAAAATTGCCCAAAGACATGATGATAAAAAATTTTTATGTTCTTGCAGATTCTCAAAAAAAGCAAGAGTGTCTAGAAATTTTAGAAGTGGGGCTTCAAGCAGCAAACCCTGAGAATATCATATCAAAGTATGTTACACCTGAAAAAATCAAAATTAATGGAAAAACCATCAACATTGCAAAGTATTCCAACATCTATTCTGTAGCATTTGGGAAAGCAGCTGATTCAATGACAAGAGCGCTTAATGCAATAATCCCAATTAAGAGTGGAATTATAGTTATTCCGAAAGGATCAAAATCAATAATCAAAGGTAAAAAATTTCAAATTTTTAATTCAAGACATCCAGAACCAGATCAAACTAGTGTCAAAGCAGCAAAAGAAGTAATGAAGTTTATTCAAAATAAAAAAAGTGATGATTTAATAATTTTCCTAGTTTCAGGAGGGGGTTCATCACTTTTGGCCATGCCAAGTGGAATTACTCTTGATGACAAAATCTATGTTACAAAGTTATTACTAAAGTCAGGAGCAACAATTCAAGAATTCAATTGTGTTAGAAAGCATCTCTCAAAAATCAAAGGAGGGAAACTGGTTGAAAACATGAAATGCCACGGATTAAGTTTGATAATGTCTGATGTTGAAGGAGATGATCTTTCATCTATTGCATCAGGGACAACATACATGGATAATACAACATTTGCAGATGCATTAGAGATTTTAGAAAAATACAAACTAAAAAGAAAAACACCAATTGAAGTTCTTCAAGTCTTAGAAAAAGGATTAGAAAATGAAGTAGAAACTCCAAAAAAATCAAAAATTGAAAATCAAGTAATAGCAAATAACAAGGATTGTCTCAAAGCAATGGAAACTGTAGCTAAAAAGAAAGGCTACAAAGTCAAAACAATTCAAATTTTTGGAGACATAAAAGAGGCAGTTAAGGAGATTCTCAATAATGTTTCTGAAGGGCAAAAAATGTGCCTAATTTTTGGAGGTGAGACAACAGTTAGAGTTCTTGGAAAAGGCATGGGAGGAAGAAACCAAGAATTGGTCTTAAGACTGCTAAAGAACACTCAAAAATCAAAAAAAATGGTAATTGCCTCAATGGGCACTGATGGAATAGATGGTAACTCTCTTTTTGCAGGAGCAATAACTGAAAACGTCAAGGTAGACCTAGACACGATGAAAGAATTTCTAAAAAATAGTGATTCAGGTAGGTTCTTTCAAAAACAAAAAGGAAACATTGAGACTGGCTTTACACATACAAATCTCATGGACATAGGAATTATTTTGAGATAGTAAACTAGCCAATAACTGATCTTTTAATATCATAATGCCGTATTTTAGACAGAATCAATTTGCTTGAAAAACAATTCAACCCTGATGTGCTCTATAACAGAATAGTCCATTTTTACATGGATAAAAAAGGATATTCTAAGGAAAAAGCAAATGAGATTGCCCAATCAGTAGTCCAAAAAGAAGCCCAAAGAAGAATTTGTAAAAATGAAAAATGCAGACATTACTCCCATGATCACATAAGAAATGCTGAAACTTGTCTAGTTGCGGAATGTGACTGTCATAAATTTATCAAGTAAAATCATCTAAAGAATTTTCAATTAAGGGTTGAGCGCTTATACCAAGTTTTTTCTTCAAGTGTTCTGCAAATTCCTCAACAAATCCATGTATTGTGTATACTTGTTCTGCACCAGACTGTACTACCATGTCAACAAGTTCATTAAAATCACAATGATCACTCATTGGAATAGAATAATCAGTTCTTCTTCCAAAAGAAAATTTTGTTGATTGAGCCCATCCACTAAATCCAATTGTTACTGCACCATACTTTGATTTCATATCTTGAACAAATTTACTTTTTGAAGACATCATAGGTGCAACCATGATCCAGGGTTTTTTGTCTAGCAATCCATTTTTTTGAGCCTCAGAATGTCCCATACCATCTTTTAGGTCAACGCCAAATTTCTGATGAAGTACATTCATCTCTTTTACAGAATCATAGAAGTAAAGTGGCCCCCAATGACCAAATAGTTGAGTTATAGTTTGAGCCTTTCCCAATTGATATCCCATCAAGATTACAGGTATACCTTTACCATACAATTCTGAAATCAGTTCATTTACCTGTTTTTGAATTTCCTCCATTGTTGGAAATACAAATTCGGGTAAACCAAAAGTGCATTCAGTAATCAAGGTCTTACATTTTGGAATTTTTGCACCTTGAAGAAATCCTCTATTCCTAGTACAGATATCACCAGTATAGAAAATATCATCAAAGAGAAGCCCTTTTGCACCAAGAATATGACCACTGTCAATTAGAGAAAAATCATCAAGGGATTCAATGTGGTTTTCCATTTTGAATCCACGTAGATTTGCAATTTCATTAGTTTCAATTGAAGACAAGATTGTTCCGCCATTTTTTGATGGGAGGTGATCAGCATGAGCATGAGATACAAAATTTATTCCTGTGGCATCAGCATTTTTTGGATCTAAACATACACGTCTATCATTTACCTCACACAGGATACCATTTTTTGTCATCCTGACTTTCCTAGGCAATGAAATTCATGAAAATAAGATTTGATATAAATTGCAGGTTTGATCTACTATTGACTAGTTGCTAAATCTTGGAATTTTAATCTCAGGTCGCGGGAGCAACATGGAATCCATCCTAAAGTCAATTAAGAAAAAAAAGATACCAATTAACCCAGCAGTAGTTATCTCAAACAAACCAGATGCAAAGGGTCTAAAGATTGCACAAAAACTTGGAGTAAACATCGAGGTTGTTGAAAGTAAAGGATTCAAAGGAAGTAGAGCAGAATATGACAAACAAATTATTTCAGTTTTGACAAAATACGGAGTCACCCCAAGAAACGGACTGGTGTGTTTGGCAGGGTTTATGAGAATAATCAGTCCAGAATTTGTAAAAAAATACAAGAATCGTATCATCAATATTCACCCAGCATTATTACCATCATTTCCCGGTCTAGACGCACAAAAACAGGCATTAGAATATGGAGCAAAGTTTTCGGGATGCACAGTTCACTTTGTAGATGCAGGAATGGATACTGGTCCAGTAATCATCCAGTCAGTAGTCAAAGTAAAAGAAAACGATACTGAAAAATCACTATCAAAAAGAATTCTAAAAGAGGAGCACAGAATTTATCCTGAAGCAGTAAATCTCTTTGCAAGAAAAAAGATCAAAGTGATAGGTCGTAGAACAAAAATCAGTTAGGAATCAGGACCGCCAAAAAAGTACAAAACTTTGAGTTCTTTTGTATTGCCATGAAAATAATGCTCAACATCTTTTGCCACAAAAAATAGTTTATCTTTTGAAACTGTGTAATCTTTATCTCTAATTTTCAAAAATCCATCACCAGATATTACATAATACACTTCATCACTATCATGAGGAGTTTGAGTATCTTCTTCTCCAGGTTGGAGAACTAAAACTCCAGCAGCCAGGCTATCTCGATTAATAAAAGTGTGAAAATAATCACTGCTGTTTTTGATTTTTTCTAGATATGTGGTTAAATCAAATTCTAGTTTCAATTTTATTCAGCAGCTACGGTGTATGTTTTTCTTTGTGGCGGTTCACTCATGTAAGAATGTCCTTGAGGATGAAGTTTTTCATGTTCAGGACTGTTATGCATTTTGATAAAAGTCTCCTTGCTTTCATGTTCTACAACAATTCTATAACTGCCATCAGCAGATTTTAGAAATTTTCTAGAAATGAATCCAGGAAAGTTTGCCAAAACTTTGTTTGACTCTGAAAACCAACTTTTGAAGTCATCTTCAGCACCATCTTTGAGTTGAACGTCTGCTATCATTACAAACATGATGAAACTAGAGAAAATGACATTAAATTTCTTTTCTAGGATTTCAATGATAGAATTCCAAGAATTAAATATCTACTAATCAAAAACAAACCATGACAGGAACCAAGATTGATGGTAAGGAAATTTCACAATCAGTTAAAGACAGAGTAAAAAAAGCCGCTGAGGAGTTAAAGGCTCAGGGAATCAATCCGTGCCTGGCAACAGTCCTTGTAGGCGACAATCCTGCTTCTGCCACATACGTTAGAAACAAGCATAGAGCATGTGAAGAAGTAGGAATTGCGACTAAAGACCACAAACTTGATGCAAATACAACTCAGGCCCAACTTAATGAAATTATTGAGGATTTGAATAAAGATAGTTCAGTTCATGGAATACTAGTTCAATTACCACTGCCAGAACAATTAGATGAATTTACTACAACATCAAGAATTTCACCACTAAAAGATGTAGATGGTTTAACACCTCATAATGCAGGATTGTTGGCAATGAAAAAAGCAGCACTTGTTGCATGTACGCCATCAGGAGTAATGGAGATGTTTGATTATCATGGAATAGAGTTAGAAGGAAAAAATGTAGTATTGATTAACAGAAGTAATCTTGTTGGTAAACCACTATACCATTTATTGCTAGACAAAAATGCAACTGTGATTACATGTCATTCTAGAACAAAGAATTTGACAGAACTATGTAAATCAGCAGATATCATAATTACAGCAGTGGGAGATAGAAACAAGTTCACATTAACTTCAAACATGATAAAAGATGGAGCAGTTGTTATTGATGTGGCAATATCAAGATTCCAGGAGAAACTAGTAGGAGATGCAGACTATGAAGACATTATTCAAAAGGCATCTTTTGCAACACCAGTTCCAGGAGGAGTCGGTCCAATGACAGTTGCAATGCTTTTGAAAAACACAATTACTGCAGCATCATTGAGTAGTCAAATTGGAAGATAACCCTGAAAAAAATTCACTGAGAAATCTTCTTTTAGAGAAAAGAGATGGGACATCGTTTGATTTGATGAAAATTGCCAGTGATAAAATTAGTAAAAAATTAAAAAAAATAAGAGTATTCAGAGATGCACAAAAAATTGGGGCATACTATCCAATTGGAAGTGAAGTATCAACCCAAGATATCATCCAAGAATTGCTTAGTAATGGAAAAGAGGTATTTTTGCCAAGAGTGTCAGGAGAAGACATGGATTTTAAGAAAATTAGTGATTTTTCGAGCCTAGAAAGTGGTAGTTTTGACATAATGGAGCCAAAAATAGAATGTGAGACTGAAAATGACTTGGATGTGATTCTAGTCCCAACAGTAGGCATTACACCTAAAGGAGTCAGATTAGGATACGGTCATGGGTTCTATGATAGATTTTTGGCAAATCATAAAACATCATCAATTTCTCTGACGCTAGAAAAACAAGTCGTAAAGAATATTCCAAAATCAGATCATGATATGTTAATTGATTGGGTTGTAACTGAAGATAGAATTATAGAAACTCAGAGATAGGCCAAGCCTTTTTTGCCAATATCTTTTCTACAGAATTTATGTGCCCAAGAAATCTTTTCAGATGCAGCATAGGCATTAGAAATTGCAGATTCCAAAGTATCACCTAATGCAGTTACACCCAAAACACGTCCTCCATTTGAAAGGATTTTGCCATCAACTTGTTTTGTTCCAGCATGAAAGACATATGCATTGTCAGGGATGGAATCAAAACCAACAATCTCATCATTCTTTGGATAGGACTCGGGATATCCTTCTGAAGCCAAAACAACACATACGGAATATTGATTCTTCCAAGCGATTTGAGGCATTGAAGATAATTTGCCATCAGCACTTGCAACAAAATAATCATACAAATCAAAATCCATTCTCATTGTGATGGGCTGACATTCAGGATCACCCATTCTAACATTATATTCTAAAACATATGGTTCATTATCTTTTAGCATGATTCCAGCATAAAGAAATCCCTTGAATGTGATTCCCTCATTTTTCATAGACTGGATTGTTTTATCAATAATTTTTTCTTGAATTTTTTTTGCCAAAGTTTCATCAATTATAGGGGTTGGAGAATATGCACCCATTCCACCAGTATTTGGCCCCTTGTCATCATCAAAAATTCGCTTGTGATCCTGACTTGAGGCCATAGGAATGGCAACATTACCATCAGAGAGAGCAATGTATGAGGCTTCTATACCATCAATTCTCTCCTCTATTATTATTCGATTTCCAGCATCACCAAATGTCTTCTTTATCAAGATTGTTTGGATTGCAGAAATTGCCTCATTGGCACTGTTACAAACAATCACACCCTTTCCAGCAGCCAATCCATCTGCTTTGACTACAACATTGTAATCAAGGGATTTTACATAATCTTGAGCTTTCTCAGCATCATCAAATATTTCAAATCTAGCAGTAGGTATATCATTTCTTTTCATGAAGTTTTTTGCCCAGATTTTACTTGATTCAAGTTGTGCTGCATCTTTTGCTGGACCAAAAATTTTGAGATTTTTTTGATTAAATTTATCAACAATCCCTGCAGCTAGAGGAGCTTCAGGTCCAACTACAGTAAAACAATTATTTTTTTGAGCAAAATCTGCAAGAGTATCTAAATCGTCAACATCAATTGAGACATTGTTTTTTGTTCCGCCATTTCCAGGAGCAGTAAATACAGTATCGACTTTGGTGCTTTGAGATAATTTCCATGACAATGCATGTTCTCTTCCTCCAGAGCCAACCACTAGTACATTTACCAACAAAAATTATTTTTTGCTCAATTATATAATCCAAGTCTCAGAAAACCAATTTAGCTTTATAATGGCACAGATCTACCAAAAGCCAGATGGAACTCTCTACAAAGTTTGATGCAAAGGCAATAGAGTCAGAAATCAAGAAATATGTAAAATCAATTGATTTAGAAAAACAAATTTTTGCATCAGACAAACCTGAGAAGATTAGATTCATTGAAGGTCCACCAACAATGAACGGAATTCCACATGCAGGTCACCTCAGAGGCAGAGTTATCAAAGATTTGTGGTATAGATACAACACCCTACAAGGAAAGAAGATTGAATTCAACGGAGGATGGGATACTCAAGGACTTCCCGTAGAACTACAAGTTGAAAAAGAATTAGGAGTTACAGGGGGAAAGACAGAAGCAATCAAGGAATTTGGAGTAGAGAGAATTGTATCTGAATGCAAAAAGGTTGTTGAAAAATACAACAAGACATGGGTTGAAGTAGATGAATTACTTGGGATGTCATTTAATCATGATAAAGCATACTGGACTTTTCGAGATGAATTTATTGAAAGAGAATGGCAAGTTCTAAAGAAAGCACATGAAAATGGAATTTTAGAAGAAGATTTTACAGTTATTGCATATTGTCCAAGTTGCCAAACATCACTTAGTCATGCAGAAGTTAATCAAGGGTATGAAGAAGTAAAGGACCCATCATTATACTACAAAGTAAAACTGGTGGACGAAGATGCATTTCTCATTGTATGGACTACAATGCCATTTACTCTAGTTACTGATGCAATGGTAGGATTACAACCAGAAGAAGATTATGTCTACGTCAAAGTAGAAAATGAAACTTGGGTTGTAGGAAAAACAAGATTAGAGGAATTTATGACAGAAGTAAAAATCGAAGATTACAAAATTGAAAAGACTGTAAAAGGTTCAGAATTTGAAGGAAAAAAATACATCCATCCATTATTGGATTTGATTCCAGAGTTAAACGAATGCTCAAAAGCAGACAATTTCCATGTAGCAGTGTCAGAGTCATTTGTAGATGCAAGTACGGGTAGCGGATTGGTACACCTATCTCCTGCAAACGGTGAGGAAGATATCAAAATTGCAAACAAGAGAAAAGTTAAGGTTTTCAGCCCCATAGATGACGAGGTAAAATTCACTTCTCAGGCAGGAAAATACCAAGGAATGTTTGTCAGAGATGCAGACAGACCCATTGTAGAGGATCTAAAGGAGTGCAATGCCCTAGTAAGAATTGGTAAAATCAAACACAAGTATCCACTTTGTTGGAGATCACATCATCCAATTGTTTGGCTTGCAAGAAAAGGCTGGTTTTACAAATTAGATAGACTAGATAACAAAGCAATTGATGCAGCAGAAAGTGTAGAGTATTATTTTGAACAACCAAAAAACAGATTCCTAGGAATTATCAAAGAAAGACATCCTTGGTGTATTTCAAGGGAGAGAATTTGGGGATGCCCATTACCAGTGTGGACATGTGAAGAGTGCAATGAAAGAAACTGGTTCTTTACAAGAAAAGAGATTGTAGAATCAGCAGACAGTCTTCCTGACGGTCCAGACTTTGAATTGCACAGACCATGGATTGACAACATTACAATAAAATGCAAAAAATGTGGCAGTACAAAAACAAAGAGAGAAGAATATGTTTTGGATACTTGGCACAATAGTGGTTCAGCACCATATTCATCACTAACTGATGAAGAGTATTCAAATGAAATTCCAGCACCATTCTTTACTGAAGGAATTGATCAGACTAGAGGTTGGGCATATACTCTACTTATTGAAAATGTAATTCTGAATAATAGACCAACTCCACCATACAAATCATTTTTGTTCCAAGGACATGTGCTTGATGAGAAAGGAGGTAAGATGAGTAAAAGCAAAGGCAATGTTTTGGAAGGAATTGAGTTACTAGAAAAATACCCTGCAGATTTGATTAGATTTTATTTTATGTGGAAAGCAAGTCCAATTGAACCTCTAAGTTTCAGTACAGAAGAGTTGATGTCAAGACCATATCAGGTAATCAACACATTATTCAATTTGCATTTGTACTTTAAACAAAATAGCCAGTATGACAATTTTGAAAAATCAAACACTGTAGAATGGGCAAAACAAAAGGAACTCTTAACATCACCAGACATTTGGTTATTATCAAAATTACAAAAATTAATTTTAAAAATCACAGATAGAAACAATTCATGTAAATTCCATGAGGGTGCAAAAGCAATTGATGACTTTATCATTAACAACCTAAGCCAAATCTACATTCCAATCACAAGAGGAGAATTATGGGATGAAGATGAGGAGAAGAAAGAGAGGAGACTAGCAATCTATGCAGTGTTAGGAGAAGTTCTTAAAACACTAGATATTTTGATTCACCCATTTTGTCCATTTACCAGTGAGTACCTATACCAAACAGTATTTGATGGAAAACAAAGTATCCTACTTGACAAATGGCCAGAATCACAAGAATCACTTGTCAACGAAGAGATTGAAGAATCATTTGACATTATGAAAGATGTAGTGTCAATTTCATCAGCTGCAAGAATGAAAGGTAAGCTCAAAAGAAGATGGCCATTAAATGAAGCAAAGATTTGTGTTAAGAAAGGACTAAAGACAAAGTTAGAGTCATTATCAGAACTACTTCAATCTCAATTAAATGTAGAAAAGTTCAGTGTAATTGAAACTGAAAAAGAGTCAGGCTTGGAACAAATTTTAGAATTAAAACAATTGGAGTTGCCTGCAAAACCAATCATAGAATTGGAGAGAAAAAGAATAGGACCTAAAGCAAAACAACACATGGGTAAACTAGTAGCAAAATTTTCTGAAACAGATCATGAGGAAATAGTTTCATCATTACAAACGAATTCAAAATTTGATTTTGATATTGATGGTGAAGTCATTTCACTTGACAATGAAGATTTTGTCATAGATTTTGATGCAGATGAAAATTTTGCAGTATCAAAGAGAGATGATTATGTTGTGTTTATCTCAACAGCACGAAACAAAGAGATGATGGCAAAAGGATTGATCAAAGATGTTGCAAGAAGATTACAAACTTTGAGAAAAGAGAGAGGATACAATCCAACTGATGTTTTAGGAGTTGCATCAATTCTTGATCTAGATGAAGAATCACTTGAAATGATTAAAGAAAAAGCAGATGATTTGGCTTTCTTGGTAAGAGTAAAACAAGTAAACTTTACAGAATCATGTAAAGAATACAAAGATGATGACATAGACGGACAAAAGATAAGAATTTCCGTAGAATAATTCCTGAAAAAATTTGATTGCAGTGCAGACTTACTTTTTATTAATTAAAAATGAAAAAATTAATCATATTCCAGAAGAGGATGGCCTCTAGGTCCCCAACCAGAATTTTCTGTCACCTCTTCTGAGAATTAACTTCATAACATAATCATAGATTCAAAAAAAACTTTTTATGGCAAACAAAAAGTGAGCATTCTATGTCAGATTCAAAACCACATCATGTTGTAGGTGTAGAATTTCTCAAGCAAAACGGCGTTGACGTTGATGAGTTAATTGAAGAACTCAAGAAAAACGCAGCAGTCGAATTTGTGGCATATTACTACTTCACCAACCTCCGTTCATTCTGTACAGGAATGGAAGGCGAAGGTATCAAAGGAGTAATTGAAGATGCCAGGCTCGAAGATTTGAGCCACTTTGAGTCATGCATTGACAGAATCTTCCAACTAGGAGGAGAGTTTCCAAAAGACATTGTTGACTTTTGCAAATCTGCAGGAGCTGATTTCTTACAATCAGACAAGAGCACAACTCTAAATGAAATTTTAGAGAAATGTCTCAAAGCAGAACAAGGAGCCATTATCAATTGGAACAAAGTCTGCAAAATGACTCATGGAAAAGATCCTATGACATATGATATCGCACAAAGCATTCTTGCTGAGGAGATAGAACACGAATCATGGTTCTTAGAACTACTTGACGGCAGACCATCAGGACATATGAGAAGAAGATATTCTGGTGAAAGACCACATACAAGTAAACATTCTAGATCACTTGATAGTCTCTGATACTTTTTTCCTTTTTTCATTTCAGCCTAGCTTTGAATGACGACAAATAGTGAAAATACATTGTTTTATCACGGTTAAATAGAAAAATCACGTATTGATAATATGGTAAAGCAGATTAGTCTTGATGCATGGCAGATTCAACATTTAGCAGATCTACTTGAAAAAGGCTCAAAAATTGTCGAAAAAACTAATCGCCCCATTGTCCTTTACAGACAAACCCTTGAAGAAGAAGAAGAGTCCTATGAAGAGATTGTATGTACTCTTACCAAAGGGTATGTGATTGAGCAAATGGTAACATCAGGAGGAATTCTGGTTCCAAGTTTTCACCAGCAGTTTGTGTTTACCATTGAAGAGTATCCTCAGGAATTATTGAGGAAAAGCAAGGATCGCTTTTTAGAAATGATTGATTTTCTTGATGAGCAATTGAGATAACGTCATAATTAATAAAGACCGTAAAATTCATGATTTTTGCATGCAATTACTAGAATTTCAAGCAAAAGAGTTGTTTAGAGAATATGGAATCAATCTCCTAGATAGTATTTCATCTACCAATATCGAAGAGGGTAGAAAGCATGCAAAAGAGTTAGGATATCCATTTGTAATTAAAATTCAGGTTCCAGTAGGAGGCAGAGGCAAGGCTGGAGGAATCCAAAAATGCCAAAATGACGACGAATTTGAGATAAAATACCCTCAAGTCATGGACTTGACAATAAAGGGAGAAAAAGCAAGAGCAATTCTTCTTGAAAAGATGGCAGACATCAAAAAAGAACTGTATCTTTCAATATTTTTGAACCGTTCAAAGAGATGCTACACAATTATTGCATCAGCCGAAGGTGGCGTTGAGATTGAATCAGTAAAAAACCAAATCATCAAAGAGATAGGATTAGGTGAAGTTTCAGATGAACTTGCACAAGAAGTTGCAAAAGAGATGGGACTAGAAGGAAAACCAGCAGAAGGTGTTGTAGACACTTTGAAGAAATTATCAAAACTTACAATTGAAAAAGAAGCAGAACTTGTAGAAATTAATCCACTTGCAATTATGCAAGATGACACAATTATGGCACTAGATGGAAAATTTGTTACAGATGATAACAGTAACTTTAGACATCCAGAGTTAGAAAAATATCAAGAGAAATCAGCAATTGAAGAACAAGCTGAGAAGAGTGGATTTTCATTAGTAGAATTAGACGGAGACATTGCAGTTGTTGGAAACGGTGCAGGGTTAGTAATGTCTACACTAGATATGTTGTCCGATAACGGAGGAAAGCCAGCATGTTTCTTAGATGTGGGTGGCGGTGCAACAACTGAATCAGTTTATGAGGCATTGACTTTGATTAGCAAATTAGATAGAGTGAAAGGAATTCTAGTAAACCTCTATGGAGGAATTGTAAAAACAACAGTAGTAGCTGAGGCATTTCTAAAAGCATATGAGGATAATCTAATTGACTTGCCAGTATTTTCAAGACTAAAGGGAACCGAATCAGAAAAAGCAACAGAGATGCTACAAGGTTCTAGAACCAAAATTTTCAGTACGGTCGAAGAGGCAATTAACGCAGCAGTAATGGGAGTAAAGAATTGACAGACATTTTTGGATTACTAAAAGGAAAACCAGAGGATTCTGATTATGAAAAGAAAGGAGTGATTGTTCAAGGAATCACAGGAGCATATGGATCACTACACGCTAAACAAATGATTGCATACGGAACAAATGTTGTTGCAGGAGTCACTCCGGGAAAAGGTGGTCAGAAATTTGAAGATAAAGTTCCAATTTACAATTCAATGCAAGAAGCAGTTGATGCAACAAATGCCAAAATTTCAATTGTCTTTGTTCCAGCAAAGTTCTTCCTTGGTGCTGCAAAAGATGCACTAGAGGCAGGAATCAAACTGCTAGTCGCAATCCCAGAACATGTCCCAGTTAGAGACACAATGGAAGCATTAGATCTAGCAAAACAAAAAGGAGCAGTAATCATTGGTCCAAACACACCAGGAATCATGATTCCAGAATTAATCAAAATTGGAATCATGCCACCAATGCCTTTCAAAGCAGGAAAAATTGCAGTATTATCAAAGAGTGGAACATTACTTTATGAAATTTCAGATGCATTAACTAATGCAGGGTTTGGTCAGTCAATTACAATTGGTATTGGAGGAGATCCAGTTAATGGAACAAGACTCATTGATGCATTTGATATGGTAAAAGACATTCCAGATTTGGAAGGAATGGTAGTTGTAGGAGAAATTGGAGGAGACTCTGAAGAGATGTTAGCTCAGAAAATTATTGATTCAGGATTTAACAAACCAACTGTTGCATACATTGCAGGAAGAGCTGCTCCTAAAGAAAAGAGAATGGGACACGCAGGTGCAATTGTAATGGGAACATATGGTTCAGCAGAATCCAAGGTTTCAATGTTTAACAAAGCAAACATCCCAGTAGCAAAAAGACCTGCAGAAGTACCTGTTTTACTAGCAGGAAAGATGGAAAAATCCGATTAGATTAAAAGAGAGAGATTTAGGAGAGAATCAAATGCCTATTACAGACCCAGAAAAGAAACGAATCGCACAGCAAGCAAGACTTGTCATGAGAATTTGTTTTAATTGTGGATGTAGAAACGACATTGACGCTTCTAGATGTAGAAAATGTAGAAACCCATACTTGAGATTAAAGAACAGAAATCTCGGCGTAAAGAAATAGAATTAGAAATTCATCAATCTTTGTCGATAATCAACAATTGCAGATTTTATGTTGGAATGGTATCTCATTACAAAAGATTTTGCCAATTCAGGGTCGTCTAACTCTTCTAGTTGGATTTGTAGATCATCAGGCAATTCCTCATTCATTTGATAAAGAATTTTGGCAGCATCAACATACTGTCCAAGATTTTCAGCATACTCAAATGCCAACTTCATCCTGTCAATTAATGCATCAAATTCCTGTAAGGACATGTTAGAATTTACAAAAATGAGTACTAAAGGCAGAGGTTATTACAAAATATCCAGAATCTAAAGACAAAAAAGCTTGTAGTTTTGTAATTTTGTTGGACCGGTCGTCTAGTTTGGTTTGGATGACGCACTCACACTGCGTAAGGGAATAATTCCCCGCAAAGGTCGTGGGTTCAAATCCCATCCGGTCCATCTACTTAAAATTAGACAGGATGTCAGAAAAATCATGAAAGCAAGATTCCCTGGAAAATGTGTAGAATGTGGGGAAGCAATCAAAGTAGGAAAAGAGATTCTAAAAAACTCTAAAGAACAATGGGTTCATGCAGCATGTTCTGATTTAGAAGACGAGTTACCATAGTATGAATTTGTAATAAATTTTTTAAGTAACTTTGAAAAAAACTAGTCAAATGAGAACAAAATCAAGTATCTTTCTAGCAGTTATTGCATCATTTGCAGTTCTGATGTTTCCATCAGAGATTATTGCAGAGAGTTCTGAAACTACAACAATCACTCCAATCAACGAAGAGATTAGTCTACAAAAAACAGTCACAACAATGATTGTCCCTGAAGACAATACACTACCATGGGGATTTGTTACAGGCAGTCCTTCAGAATATGTCGAGAGACATCCAGTAATCATCCAATTCTTTGATGATTCAGATGATTTGGTACATGTTGCCCAAGTCGATGTCAAAGGAGATGGTTCTTACGAATACAAGTTTAGAGTAACTAGTATTGATGAAAATGGAAGTATGGAAAAAGCCTTTGAAGGCGAATATACTGTGGTAATACACAGAGTCATTCCTAACTCAAATCAACTAGTCTAAACATTCTTTATTTTTCACAGAATTCATATACTATTCAAGAAAACGCTAGCTAAGAAATGAGTAAAAATTTTTGGCACGATATAGAGTCAGGAGAAGATATTCCTGAAATTATCAATGTAGTAGTAGAGATTCCTAAGGGTTCTATGAACAAATACGAGTATGACAAAAAACACAACATGATAAAACTTGACAGAGTTTTGTTTTCACCATTTCACTATCCAGGAGATTATGGACTAGTTCCTCAAACACTTTCTGAAGATGGAGATCCATTAGATGCACTAGTACTTGTCACAAATCCAACATATCCAGGAATTTTGATTGAAGCTAGACCAATAGGACTACTTCAAATGAAAGATGCCGGAGATTTGGATGACAAAATTATTTGTGTGTCAACAAATGATCCAAGATATTTGCACACAACAGATATCACAGATATTGAAGATCACTATCGTTCTGAAATTGCTCACTTTTTCCAAGTGTACAAAGACTTGGAAGGGAAAAAAGTAGAGATACTAGGATGGCAATCAGCAAAAGAAGCAAAGAACATAATTGTTGAATCAATTAAAAGATACAAGAATACTTTGAAGAAATTTTAAGATGTCAAAAGAGTGTAACCATTTTTTAGAAGAGAGAAAAGGAATAACACCAAATACAAAAAGCTGTGAAGAATGTGAAAAAGAACATCTTCCAGTAGTTGCAATACGAATGTGTCTAACATGTGGACATGTTGGATGTTGTGATTCATCTATTGGAAAACATGCAACAAAACATTTTGAAGAAACAGGTCACCCAGTTATGAAAGCAATTCCAGGAGACATTTGGAAGTGGTGTTATCACCATAAAGAATACTATTAATTTTCAACAAATTAGAAAATTACAGGTAATTGGACAAGAAAAAATTTCATTGGACATTTTGGGTAGGCGTAGGATTTCTAATAGCAGGGGGAATCAGTTGGGCAATTTTACTTGCAGGAGAAGGCCCAGCAAGTTTTGTAGAGGAAACCATCACATACAGTTACGGATGGGTAATTTTCGGAATTGGTTTAATCACATACTCCACTATTAGAAGAATTGTAAAATCAAAAGAATCCAAACTATAGTGTATTCATTTTTTAATAGTTAGAAAATTACGAAATATAGATGTCACAGTATCAATTAGGAACATGGGATCTCTCAGAACTGGCAAAAAATCCAAAAAGTCCAGCATTTCAAAAACAAATCAAAGAATTAGAAAATCAGGCTAAAAAATTTGAGAAAATTAAATCAAAACTAGACCCAAAAATGTCTTCTAAAATGTTCATGGATATACTAGCCCAAGTAGAAGAAATTTCTGAAAAGATGAGCAAGATTGGGGGGTATGCATCTCTATCCTACTCTTCAGATACCCAATCAGATGAAGCAACATCATTAATGACTAGAATGTCAAAATTAGGTTCAGATATTTCAAACATGATTCTATTTTTTGATTTATGGTGGAAGACACAAGTTGATGAAAAAAATGCAAAGAGACTGATCAAAGAGGCAGGAGAATTATCAGAATATCTAGCACATAAAAGACTAATTGCAAAATACTCACTTAGTGAGCCAGAAGAGAGAATTATCAATACATTAGATGTTACAGGAATTTCTGCACTTGTAAAATTGTATGACAAGATAACCAATGCATTTGAATACCAAATGAAAATCGGAAACAAAACAAAAAAGATGACAAGAGAAGAGTTGACAAATTATGTCAGAGATACAAATCCAAAAATTCGTGAAACAGCATACAAAACGATTCTTGGAAAATACAATGAGAATAAAGGAGTTGTTGGAGAAATTTACCAAAACATTGTACTTAACTGGAAAGACGAAGGAATTGACATTCGAGGCTACAAAACTCCAATTTCAATGAGGAATATTGGAAATGATGTAGATGATAAAACAATAGAATCACTTCTTACAGTTTGTGAAAAAAATGCTCCAGTTTTTCAAAAGTTCTTTGTTCAAAAAGCAAAGATGCTCAAAATGAAAAAGCTAAGGAGATATGACATTTATGCACCAGCGGCTGCAAATATCAAAGAAAAAAATTATTCATACAACAAATCTGTAAAATTAGTTTTTGAGTCACTTGGAAGATTTAGCAATACATTAGAAGATTTTGCAAGAAAAGTTTTCAATGAAAATCACATTGACTCATCAGTAAGACAAGGAAAAAGGGATGGGGCATTTTGTAGCACATTAACACCTAAAATTACACCTTATGTTTTGGTCAATTTTACAGGAAAATCAAGGGATGTGTTTACACTAGCACACGAACTAGGCCATGCAGTTCATAGTCAAGCTGCTCAAAACAGATCAATTCTAGTCCAAGATGCACCTCTACCATTAGCTGAAACAGCATCAACATTTTCAGAATTGTTGCTTTATGACAATATTTCAGATAAAATTTCAGACGATGAGAAAAAAATCATGTTATCTGAAAAAATTGATGATCTATATGCTACAATTCTAAGACAATCATTTTTTACAATTTTTGAAGTTGATGCTCATAAACAAATTGGTAATGGGACAACCATAGATGAAATTTCAAAGACATATTTACAAAATCTAAAAAATCAATTTGGAAAATCAGTAGAGGTTACAGATGATTTTGCAATAGAGTGGAGTTGCATTCCACACTTTTACCACACACCATTTTACTGCTACGCATATTCATTTGGAAATCTACTCGCATTATCATTATTCCAGAGATACAAAAAAGAAGGTAAAGATTTTGTTCCAGCATATATTGACATTCTTGCAGCAGGAGGTTCAAAAAAACCTGAAAAATTACTTCAGGAACATGGATTAGATATCCAATCATCCAAGTTTTGGCAAGAAGGTTTTGATTATGTTAGTGAACAAGTAAAAGCACTCTCATCATTAAACTAGATTTTTAATAAATGGGGCTGACAGTCCAACGCAAGGACTGCCAGCTTGTTCCCCGAACGGTTTGAATTCGATGTCAAAACCACATCGCAGATTATCTGATTTAAACGTTTGAAATTATTCTAAGTCTAATTTTTTAGGTTTGATTTTACGTATAGTACCACCCAATATTCCAATTGTGATTCCCAATTGATACAAGAAATACAATAAAACCTCAAATGTACTAGGAGTAAGATCTGTGAATCGACTAATTCCAGTTAAAATTAACAATAAAGAGCTAAAGAAGAAGACAAATAATTTTACAACCCCATTAAGATTTGTAAATTTCAAAATTACAAAAGTCATAACAGTTACAGAAATTGCCAATACTGTAAGAAATCCAGTGTTCATTCCAAAAATAAGAAACAATACAGATGCAAGCTCTGCAGGACTGCCAGCAGATAGATTAGAAAGTTGAATTTTTTCAGGAGATGCAAATCTAGGTACACTAAGGATTGCATTTGCCAAAAACAAAACAAACAAAGTAATTGATACGGTTTTTAGATGATTTTGCAGTCGAGGAAATCTGACGAGAATTGCACGTCCCAAAATTATTCCTTGAAATAATCCAACCCCAAATGCACCTATTACTGCAAGAACAGAGAAAATTGGATCTTGAAATACATCAACAAGAAATGGAATTAGTGCCAATACTAGTCATAATTTCATAAAAACAGGATATTAGTTAGGTGATGACTATTTTTCGTAAAGAAAATAAAAAAAATTCATCAAAATATTCTTTGGAAAATAAACAAAATAGAGTAAAGTTAATAATTTCATGACTAGAGGGACAACCAATGCAGAAAATACTTGGAATTTTGTTAGCAATGGCAGTTATTGGGATCTCTACAAATTTTGCATATTCGCAAGAAATGGGATTAGCCACTTTTCAGGAAACTGCACAAGTAATAGTAGATAGAAGCATATCTCAAAATGTTACAGCATCAATCACCTTACAAAGTACCAGCATACAAGAAATCAGAATCCCAGCAGAATTAGAACAAAAATTACGTGAAGATGAAATGATCAAAGCAGTAGTTGTTACAAATCAAGAACAATGTGTTTTGGGAGTATTTGATGAATCATGCATAATGATTAATGTAGTTAGAGACCCAGATGCAAAAGGAATCATTGAGATTCAAGATGCAGCCAAAGAAGTTGCAATGCCATACATTGATGAAATAAACCAAGTTTTTGATACCAAGGCAGAACTTCATTCAGTTTTTGTGCACAGTGATGATGCATCAAATGAAGCATTTGAGACATCAGGAATCATTTCAGGAAAAGGAATGATTTCAGTCGTGTATACAATGTCACCTGAAGACACCAATGCAATGTATGAAAAAATATCAGCAATTCTAATTCCAAAAATAATCAGAGATGGTGGAGGATTTTATGAAATTGCAAAAAATCTTTCATTTGAAGAAAATGCAAAAATGACATTTTCAATAATACCTTTAGATTCAAAATCGCTTTTACAGTTAAAATTATCAGTTGATTACCCTAACAAAGCACCTACAATTTCTGAAGTTAGCCCATTAGATTTACTAAAAACAGACAAAATTAGCAGATCAGATTATTTTTCATCAGGATTTTATCCACTTAATTCAATCATTCAAGTAGTAATATTATCACCAGAGGATGAAATCATTTCAAATATTAGAGGAAATATTATTCCAACGCAAATAATTGACAATGAGAAAATTCCAACAGACATTTCAAAAGAAGGATGGATTTTTGACCCTGAAGAAGGACAAAGGATTCAAGGAAAATACATTTTCGGAGAAGAAACCTCAGTTAACAAAGACAAATTGAAATTTTCAATAGGCGATGCAAAACCTATGCAACCAGAATCATCAGAAGAGTCATTTATTGTTGTAGCAATAATTGCAATAGTTGCAATCGCAGCTGCTTTGTTTTATCTTAAAGGATATAGAAAATAATTAAATTAAAAGTACTGCTGCTGCAAAGACAGTAGTCCATTTACCATCTTTGTCACCACGTGTTTGTGAAGTAATGTTATGAGTTTTGTAAATCTCTCCAGAAATTTTCCATTGTTGTCTTTTTTCATCCCAGTTTTTATCAACATCAAATGGAATTCCTAGTGACGACGCAAGCATTTGTGCAGCTATATCTTCAGCATAATCACCTGCATTAGTCTCGGTTTGTCCAAAAGCTTCGTATTCAGAAAGGTAGCCATATCGCTCTTTGTCCTTTGGTTGAGCTATTCCCACAGATGCAGAACACATTCTGTGAGGTTCATTTGTTTGATTCTTGGAATAAATTGTAAATAGAATCTGCCCAGGTTTGATTTGTTTTAGTCCCTCTTTTCTAGAAATCAATTTTGCTTTTGGTGGAAATATACTAGAAATCAAAACAAGATTTGTTCCAGCAATACCAGCATCTCTCAAAGCATATTCAAAACTAGTTAACCTATCTTCATGAACTCCTTTTCCTCTTGTAAGAAATAATTTCTTGGCAACTAAATCTAACATTTTCAAAATTTTAGAAAATAAGTTGATATTTAACTTTTTAATCAAAGACTAAATTCGTTCAAAAAGATTTTCAAGATTCTTTGAAATCAATCTCGTTTCTTTTTCTTTTTTCTTTTATCAGGAGCCTTTGCTTCTTGAGTTAGAAAGAGGAATGTGAAGAATGCTCCCAATCCAACATTGACTACACCCATGAATGTGATGAACATTGTTTGTTCTTTTCCAGCAATAGGAGACAAACCAATTATGATGCCCAAAATGCCAGTTCCAAAGAACATCATCATCAAAACTTTGATTCGAGTTGGTTCAATGTATCTCATAAAGGGTATCAAAAAATCGCATTATTATAAACTGACGGTTAGGAAAATCTCCAGAAAAATCCTTTCAAAATGAACTCAGGTAACACTTTAAACCTTCAAAAATTTCATTTTACTTCGTGCCAATGTAGCTCAGCCTGGCTAGAGCATTCGCCTTGTAAGCGAAAGGTCATGGGTTCAGATCCCATCATTGGCTTTAAAATTCTACAAAATATTTGGCAATACGATTAAGTATACTGCATTTTGGAACAATCTTACATGAGTTTTGAAGGTGAGGGGATTAAACAAAACGGGATTTCTCATAATAAATCAAAATCAAATAGACTGATAATAGGATTAATTGTTGCAGTAGGAGTTGCAGCCTTTTTTGCAGGAATGTACTTCTCAAATATGAGTTCAAATCAAATTTCACAAGAAGACCTAGATGATGCAATTGCCAAGCTAGAACTCAAAATGTTGCAAAACAGATTACCTACAAATCAACCATCAGAGCCTGTAAAAATTTCAGCCGATGATGACCCAGTAATCGGAGATCCAGACGCCCCAATTACAATAATCGAGTTTTCTGATTTTCAATGTCCATTTTGTGCACGATTCCATGTTCAAACACTTCCATTACTTCTTGAACAATACATAGAACAAGGAAAAGTAAAGTTGGTTTTTAGAGACTTTCCAATACAAAGTATACATCCAAATGCACTTCCTGCATCAGTAGCTGCAGAATGTGCAAATGAACAAGGTCAATTCAAAGCAATGCACGATATACTATTTGATAATCAAAAACAATGGAGTAATCAAGAAACAGTAGATGCATTATCCATGTTTAGTCAATATGCAACTCAAATAGGACTGGAGCAAGAAACGTTTGATTCATGTCTTACTAGTGGAAAATACATTGAAGAGATACGAAATGATCTTGATGATGGTAGAAGTTATGATGTTACAGGAACTCCAGGATTTTTTGTAGGGAATGATGAGATAGGTTATGTGGAATTAAAAGGTGCACAGCCCTTTGAAAGCTTCAAAAAAATTATTGATGCACAGTTAGAGGCATAAAAAATAACAAGCGTTTATTAGACCTAAACTGCGACTTTACGCATCGGAATAATGACGTCTGGCAATGAGCTTTTCGTCATTGCTAAAGAGAAGAAAATAAAATGACAAAATTTCAAGAATTAGGATTAAAAGAAGATATACTAAAAGGAATCAAAGATCTTGGATTTGAAGAAGCATTTCCAATCCAAGAGGCAGTTATTCCAGTATTACTTACAGGAAGAGATGTTGTAGGGCAAGCACACACAGGTTCAGGTAAGACTGCAGCATTTTCATTATCAATGTTGCAAGAGATTCAACCAAAAAACGGTATTCAAGGTTTGATCATGGCACCTACAAGAGAACTTGCAATGCAGATTACAGATGAGATTAAAAAATTTGGAAAGTATACAGGGATTAGAGTAGCAACAGTTTATGGAGGACAAGGAATGGGACTCCAGTTAGATGCTCTTGAGAGAGGAGTAGAGATTGTTGTAGCAACACCAGGCAGATTAATTGATCATCTCAAACGAGGTTCAATAGAGCTCAGAGATGTATCACACATTGTTTTGGATGAGGCAGATACAATGCTTGATATGGGATTTGTTGATGATATTTCATTTATTTTAGATCTTGCACCTGAAGAGAGAGTCATGTCATTGTTTTCAGCAACAATGCCAACTGAGATTCTCAGATTGTCTGAAGAATATTTGAAAAATCCAAAACAATTCTTGCTAGATGCAGATGATCTTAGTGGGGAAGGAATTGATCAATCATACCTAGTCATTAAAGACCGAGACAAATTCAAGTATCTAATTGATTTCATCAAACCAGTAAAAGGTCAATCCATTGTATTTTGTTCTACAAAATATAGAACTAGAGATGTCGCAAAATTCCTACATCAAGAAAAATTTGATGCAGTTGCAATTGAAGGAGACATGTCACAGCATAGAAGAGAACAATCAATGGGAAAATTCCGTAGTGGTAAAGCAGACATTCTTGTAGCAACAGATGTTGCATCAAGAGGTATTGATGTTCCAAGAGTAGAATTGGTAATTAATTATGATGTTCCAAATCAAGAAATGGCATACTTCCACAGAATTGGAAGAACTGCAAGAGCAGGAGCAAAAGGTAAAGCAGTGACATTTGTTTCATATTCATCAGTAGGAGATTGGAATCTTATCAAACGTCAAATCAAAGTTCCGCTCAAAGATTTGAATGAAGAGATGGGAATAGAAATTGCAATTCCAGATCCACTAAAAAGACAAATGCCATCAAGAAGATATGGCGGTCAATCAAGATCAAATTATTCCAGAGGAGGTCGCTCTGGAGGATATAGCAGAGGAGGCGGAGGAAGACGCGACTCTAGAGATGATAGAGGAGGCAGAAGAAAATACAATGACAGAGGCGGTAACAGAAATAGTTACGGCGGCCGCAGTAGATGGTAACTGTAAAACTTAAAGAGTCCAACCACATAATTAATTCAAGGTAAAGTAATGCACAAAGGGTTCATTTTATTAAATTGTGATCTTGGAGCTGAAGAATACATTGTAGATGAATTAAACCAGATGCAAGATGTAAAAAATGCGTATCTGACTTTTGGGGCATATGATGTCATAGCAGAAATAGAGACAGAAGATCAAGAAGGATTTGAAAAAGCAATTGCCGTAATTAGAAAATTATCTAGAGTAGTCAGCACCATGACACTCAACGTTATTCGTCCCGAATAATTGTTATATGAGAAAATTTAGGATTGAATCAAATTGCAAAAAATTGATTATGAGGCACCAGTATGGGTACTAAATTACAATAATCCAGAACCGCTTTTAGATCACGCCATACACATGCTAGAAAGACACGGAGTAAAGCGCGAAGATATGGAAATTACTGAAACTCCAACTGCAAAAATAGGCGCAATTGTAGTAGAAATTTGGCCTTATGAGCTTGTTATAGGCAGAGTAAGATCAACTCGTAATGATTCTTTTATCAGCGGTACTGAATTTACAATTGAATTAAAATTAGACGAAAATGGGAACTACATAGATTATCTTTGAAGAAGAAAAAAATTCAAAATATCACAATAGGAATAATCGCAATCAGCATTATTGGAACAATTGTAGCATACAATTATTCAGTAGATCAAACTAAACAAAAAGGATTACAATTTGGTGTAGAGTTAGAACAGATTCAACTAGAGGTAAAAGATTTGCAAAATAATTTCTATTCAGAGAAAACAAAGTGGGAGGAAGGAGACATTACAAAAGAAGAGTTGTTTGAATTTTATGATACACATTTGAATGAATTCAATGAAATTATTTCAAAATATGATGACCTTAATTCCCCAGAACTGTTTGAGAGTTCAGTAGAATTGTTGAAACTTTCATCAGAGACACAGTTATCAAGTGATTCAGAATATATCAAATGGATTGAAACAGGAGACGAATCAGCTAAAGTAAGATCAGACTCACAATTTCAAGAATCAGTAGAGTATGAGTTGCAAGGATTGGTTGAATTTTATTCAGCAAAAACAGGAATCAAAAACTATGATGAAGATGCAAAGTTTGAAGCTCCACAAACAGGATTAACACAAAAAGTCATTCAAGTTGCAGAAAACATGGCAATCAAATGTGATGAAGAGTTCAAAAATGAATCAGGAGAATTTGATTCTGATGAGATAGAAATCGAGTGGTTTAACTGCATAAATGAGGCTAAAAAATGGAAGATAGACCATCTTCCATGATAAATGGTAAAAATCTCAAAAAATACTTTAAAGAACCAGACAAAGAATAATCGTGGATAAAATATTCATCATTGGAATAATTTTTGCTAGTATGACACCATTTGCATTTGCAGATGTGTATATTCAAAATGATCAGCAATACATTGGGGATGATGGAGCAGTTCACATTGTAGGTGAAATTGTGAATAATCTAGGCATACCTCTGAATCAAATTCATGTGAAAATTGATTTGTTTGATGAAAATGAGCAGTTAATTCAATCTAAAGAGACAAACTCACTGGTCAACACCATAATGCCTGGAATGAAAGGTCCATTTGATCTCATTTTAACAAATAGTGAGGCAAAAAATGCAAAATCATATTCTATGGAATTAAGTTTTCAATCTAGTCCTCCAAAAAGCCAAGTCATAGACATTACAGAATCAGAACTAACAAGGGATAATCACAATAATTTGATGATTACAGGAACGGTAGTAAATAATGGAGAAATTACAGCAAATATGGTCTCAGTTATTGCCACACTTTATGATAAACAAGGAAATGTTGCAGCAGTTTCAAAAGTTAATCCAGAACCAGATTATTTACGAGCTGAAGACAGTGCATTCTTTTTGTTATCAGTACCAGACAAAATTCAAACTGAAGAAATTAATGAATATACATTAATTGCAGAATCTGAAGAATTTGCAGCAGTCCCAGAATTTCCCATAGGTACAGCTATCTTACTCATACTAACATTGTCAGCATATATTGGAATTACACGATATTCTGGAAAAATTGTAACAAATATCTTTTCTGCAACAAATCTAAAGTAGAAAAAAATTTTAGTTAACGACAGTTAAATAAACAGAAGTTAAAGAAGGGTATGGCAATCTCAAAAGAAAATAAAGATTTCATTGAGAGTTTAATTGATTATTACATTAGTGAGTCTGAAGCATACACTCAGATTGCAGAAAATTTTGTTCCAGAAGTAGAATCTGTTCCAGATACAGCGTTTGGAATAATCACAGGATGTGTTTATTCAGGATTTTTGCAGGCATATCAGAACCAGCAGCAAACTCCAAGTTTGGAAGATGTGCGAGAATTCAATGAAATAATCAAAAATCGTGCAGCATCCATAAAAAAGGCAATAATTGAGCCTATCAAGACAGAAGAAATCAAAGAAGAATCTGACGATTCAGAAGTTGGAAAAGAAGAAGAGGATTAAACACAGAAACATTTCAAAAAAAATCAATACAGTTTAATTCTGATACAAGATTGCAAGAATATGAAAGTAGACGGCAGTAAGATAATTTTTTGGGGGGGTACTGCTGCTGCAGTAGTCACAGCAATGGTTGCATTGTATTTCTCGATTCGTTAAAGATAAATCACAAAGAAATTCTAAGATAATATTGTCAGCAACTAATGAATTTAAAATCAAACAAATTGTGGATAATGGTCAAGTAGTACAGTTGACACTAATTGAGAATGTATCAACAGAACCTATCTCACAAAAACAGATGATTATTGAGAATGTTTCAAAAAAACTTGATCAGGAAACGAAAGAGCAAGTAATGCCATTGTTAGAGGCAATAATGTCAGCTCAACCTACAGTAAACATCAAATCATATCAGCAAACTCAAATTACAATCGCAATGCCAAAATCAAGATATGACTCTATGGGAAGGCCACAAGTAGGAAGTACTATTGAAGCAAACTTTAAGAAAATCTAAAGTTGAGCGTTTATTTCATCAATTGTGTGTAAAGGTAAAGAACAGGTAAAGTTTTTGCAAACAAGCGCGGAGGTTTTTTCTTCAAAAGACTTTCCAGCAAAGAAAGGATATTCAGACAGTGCAGATAATTGATCAGAGTTTTGAACAGTTACAATAATTGAATTTGGTAAATATTCTAAAATTACAGAGTTACAAAGTTCAGAATTTTCAGTGTTTATGATTGTGATTTCAACAGGTTTTTCTAAATAAATTGAAATTGTGTTTAGCAGATGTCCAAATCCAAATGGGTTTTCAGCAGCCATTTGTGCCTGAGATTCCATGATTTTTGTGGTGATTTCCAAGAATTGTTGTTCTTGAGAGAAATGGTACAGTCTGAGCATGACAAATGCAGAAACAGAGTTTCCAGAGGGCAAAGACAAATCATAGTTACTCTTTGGTCGGATAATCAGTTTTTCATGATTGTCTGAGGTCATAAAGAAACTATTGTTTTCTGAATCCCAGAAATGGTCTACCAGATGATGACCTAGTTTTAGTGCAAGTTTTAGATATTTTGGATCAGGTTCAATTTCAAAGACATCTAACAAACAATTTACAAAGTAAGAATAGTCTTCTAGATAGCCATCAATTTTTGCAGTTTTGTTTTTGTAAGTTCTCAGTAACTTGTCTCCTGAAAACAGGTTGTTTTCAATAAATGAGATACAATTTTTTGCTGCACCAAGATATCTCGAATCATTTGTTACACGATAGCCTTTTGCAAATGCTGTAATCATTAGGGAATTCCAGGAAACTAGAATTTTATCATCTAATCCAGGAGCAACTCTCTTAGAACGAACATCAAGTAGTTTCTTTGAGCATGCTTGAAGAATTTCTCGTACCTTGTCTTCAGTTGTTCCAAAGTTAAAAGCAACTGTAGAAATATTTAGATTATTGCAAAGAATGTTGTTTCCTTCCCAATTTCCACCATCTGTGGCATCATAAAACAAACAAAAGATATCAGCATCATCACCAAGAATTTCTTTAATCTCGCTTTTCTTCCAGACATAGAATTTTCCTTCTACACCTTCAGAGTCGGCATCATATGCAGAATAAAATCCACCTTCATGCGAAGTCATTTCACGTAATACAAAATCAAGTGTTTTTTTCAAAACATCAAGATAGAAAGGATCCTTTGTTATTTGATATGCCTCTGCATAATTTACAGGAATTAGTGCATTATCATAAAGCATCTTTTCAAAGTGAGGTACAAGCCATTTTGCATCTGTAGAATATCTATGGAATCCACCTCCAATTTGATCAAATATTCCGCCATTTGCCATTTTTTTGAGAGTTTTGAGCCCAAATTCTGTGAATTTTGATAGCCCAGACATCTTGGCATAACGAAACAAAAAGGAGACATTTGCGGCATTTGGGAATTTTGGTGCCGAACCAAATCCACCATATGTAGAATCACCTAATTGGAAGAGATTCATTGCTGCCTCATCAAGAATTGCTCTTTCTAATTTTGAAGGAACTGAAACTTTTTCAGTTTTGTTTAGTGCATCAAGAAAATTGTCTGCAGATTTTTCAATATCTTTAGGCTTTTCTTTCCAAGCTTGAGAGAGTTGTCTGCATATGCTGCCAAATCCCGGACGGCCATACGAATCTAAAACTGGAAAATAAGTTCCAACATAGAATGGTTTTTGATCAGGAGTTAAGAAAATGCTCAAAGGCCATCCTCCTTGTCCGGTAGCTATCTGACAAACTTTTTGATAAATGTCATCAATGTCAGGACGTTCTTCTCTATCCACTTTGATGTTTACAAAATTTTCATTCATGAATTTTGCAACTTCATCATTCTCAAATGATTCATGTGCCATTACATGACACCAATGGCAAGAACTGTAACCAATGCTAAGAAAGATGGGTTTGTTTTCATCTTTTGCTTTTTTTAATGCCTCATCATTCCATCCATACCAATCAACGGGATTATGTGCATGTTGAAGAAGATAAGGACTTGTTTCATGAATTAGATTATTTTCTGCCACAGTTTTTCAGATTTGTTTTGATATTTGTACTTAATTGGTTAACCCCAAATACCTCTGCCTTCAGTTATCTCATAAATTCGAACATTGATTTTTCCAAGTAATTTTACTTTGGATCTGTGAGCCTTTTTGTCATGGCTGTAATCTTTCTTTTCAACTAGTTCTTGCAGTCTCTTTAGTTGTTCCAAAGTAAGATTTTTGAATTCATGTTTTGAGCTAGATACAAGACGTAGTAACTCTACTCGTTCTTTGTCTTCATCAGTGATTTCAGGCATAAAATGGAATAATTTGCGTCCTTTATTTTTCTAATGGGCATCTAGATTACTTTTTCTTGCCTTTGTTTGAAGATTTTTTAGATTTTTCTTCACTCTTGCCTTTGTCAGAGTTCTTTTTGGAATTATTTTCTTTTTGTTTTTGCTCTTTTTGTTTCTCATCTTTTATCTGATTTTTGATTTCCTTTATTGTAGATAGGATATCAGATTTTGAATCTTTATCAGCGCCACTTAGAACTATCTTTAGTGCTTTAACAGTACTGAATAATTCTATTTGTTCTTGTTTCCATTTTGCTACTTGAGAATCAGAATATACAGTAAGAGGATAGTTTGACAAGGCAATTAAATTATTGAGTTTTCTAAGTTTGTTTTCATTTATTTTCAATTCTTGGTACAAACTATCATCAATAAATGAGTCAAGTGTGTCAAGGGATTCTATATTGTTATGTCGGATTTGAAGTTTGGCTTTTTCAAGTTGTTGTAGGTTTCTCTTATCTTCTACACTCAAACCATTTTTCTCTTTAACAAGTTGTTTTACAGTATCACGATAGTTTTCAAATATTTCTTGATAGTCTTGTCTCATATCTTGAATGGTAATCCTATATTGAGATAATTCTTGGTTGAGTTCACTTCTAGTCATACCAGACTCATGGTATTCGGTTCTCAGGTCTTTGAGTCCTTGTTGCTCTAATTGAAACAAAATGTTGGAAGTTCTAACAAAGTCAGAAACATGTGTTCCAACATTTTCTACATTGGAAGGATCTAGTTCGCCTAATGTCAATAATTCAACTTCAAGAATGGTAAGCAAATTATTGACTGTTACATCAAATGATGCTTCTGCTACATTACCTGCAGTATCAGTTGCAGTACAAGTTACAGTAGTAGTTCCAACTGAAAATTGACTTCCGGATTCAGGAGTACAAACAGGGAGGATTGCACCATCTACATCATCAACAGCAGTAGCAGTAAAAGTTAGAGTTGTATCAGTTGTAACAGTTGAATCAATGGTGATATCTTCAGGAACAGTAATTTCAGGAGGAGCCTGATCAGCTACAGTTACATCAAATGATGCTTCTGCTACATTACCTGCAGTATCAGTTGCAGTACAAGTTACAGTAGTAGTTCCAATATTAACAAAAGCAGGAGATGCAGGAACACAAACAGGGAGGATTGCACCATCTACATCATCAACAGCACTAACAGAAAATACAATTGTTGTACCAAAAATACTATCAGGAGCTACAGTGAAATTTTCAGGAATATTTAGCGTAGGAGGAATTACATCAGATGGTTCGGGTTCGGGGGTTGTTTGAGCATAAACTTCTCCTAAAGCAGTACCTGCAATCAATACTAATAACGAAAAAAGAACTAATTTTTGCACACAGTATGAACCAGAATAGAAGTAATAAAACGTTCAGTTATTATCAGTCATATTTAGCGAATCTTAAAATTATTTGAGAAATTGTATATTTCATGGATAAGATGCGTGCAATGGTACTATCTGAATGTGCAGCGATTGAGACAAATCCACTAAAGCTAACAGAGATTGACAGACATAAAATTGAAAGATCAAATGAAATTTTACTAAAAATTGAAGCATGTGGAGTTTGCCATTCACAACTACATGGAATAGAAGGAGATTGGAAAGACCTTGGAATTCCACCACAACTACCAACAGTTCCAGGACACGAAGTGGTAGGAAAAGTAGTTGAAGTTGGAAGTGGAGTTACAAAATTCAAAGTTGGAGATAGGGCAGGAATTACACCATTACTAGAAGCATGTAAAGAATGTCAATATTGTAAAGAAGGAAAAGAGTACTTGTGTGAATCTTCAATTATTTTAGGTGAAACTCTCAAAGGAGGATATACAGAATACGTTACAGTAACTGAAGACTTTGCAACAAAGGTGCCAGATTCTATGAAACCAGAGTATGCAGCTCCGCTTTTTTGTGCAGGAATCACTGCATACAAAGCAGTGAAAGCTGCAGAACCACAAAACCACAAAAAGATTGGAATTTTTGGAATTGGAGGAGTGGGACACATGGCAGTACAATTTGCAAAGGTCAAAGATTGTGACGTAATTGCATTTTCAAGATCTCAAAGTCATCTAGATGTTGCAAAGAGATTAGGTGCAATTGATGCCATGCAGTTTTCTGAAAATCAAGAAGAATTTCTAGAGAAATTAAAAGAAAAGCATGGACTACTTGATGCTGCAATTGTTTTTGCACCAGCAGATATTGTAACTGATACTGCAATTAAGGCAATAAAGAAAGGCGGAATGGTAGTAATTGCAACAATTGGTGAGAATCCATCTTTTGTAGCATTTGAAGAAAAGACAATCAGAGGAACTTTGATTGGTTCAACTAAAGACATGGAAGAGGTTATCAAGACATGTGATGAAAAAAATATCGAAGTAGTGTCTGAAGTATTTCCATTAGAGGATGCAAACAAAGTTCTCAAAAAATTAAAAGATTCAGAGATTGAAGCTAGAGCAGTTTTAATCCCATGATTGGGTTAAATATCAAAATGGTGAGTCAAAAACATGAATTGTAAGAGATGCCATCATACTGATGAGGCTCACATTCCAAATGAGCAAAGCAAGTCATTAATGAAAATGGGAGAATGTCAGATTCCAACATGTACATGTCAGCAATATCTAGACCCAATTCAAGAAATTGATGAAGAGTTGTTGTAACAATTCATATATCAAAATCATTTCAATCATTCATGGACAAACACAAACCATCTGAAGAGATGATAAAGGAGTTAGACAATTTATTATCAAAAATTAACGCCATGGAAATTGTTGCATCAGATGACTATCAAAAAAACTCTATCAAAATTATGAGAGCTCTAGTGGAAGGACAAATTCATTCAATAAACGAATTTGGACATTTGAAAAAGGCAATTGATTTACTGACACTACAACTATTTGATGTTCAAAATAAGGTCAAGAGTTAAGCTTAGTATCACTAATTCCACAACTGCTACATCTGTAAAGTGTAGATTTTTCTAGAAACTGTTCTGCTTTCATTTCAGAACCACAGCAAGGACAAGAGAGTTTTTCAGAGTCAGGAGATTTTCGAATGACATAATCAGGTTTTGGTTCAACAATCTCACCTGCATTGCATGAAGGTTTGTAACCTGCTTTGATTTTGTTTAGCACATTTTCTCGATGTTCCTTGCTTGCATCAAACAAAGGCAATATTGCAAGATATAGTGATTTTTCAGAGCCAGATTGTTCAACCCAGCATTTGAAACCTGAATGTTGTACAAAAAATGACTTGTCTTCAGTCTTTTCACAGTCACCGACATAAACAATGTTGAATCTATCCTTATCCCTAGACATGATAAGAAACACCAGTTTTTCCATTGGAGGCCCCCATTCATCTAGTGGAATAGGACCTAGGAACTCATATTGTAGAATTTGAATGCTCAACAGAGATGTTTTGAGGAATTGCCTTTTCTTCTTTTCGGAAAGAATTACCTAGTGCCACAGAATTGATCGCAAAATACCAACTTGAAAAGATTAAATTCAAGAGTAATTGATTTTTTTTAGATGAAAGAGCCTCACAATCACGCAAAAGTAGGATATTCTATGATTGTAGTAGCAGCTTCACTAGCAGTGATTGGAATAATGGCTTTGTTTATGGCAAACGATGTATTGTATGCAGACAATTTGCAAAGAGACAATACAATACACTTTAACGAATGTAAAGCAAATGACTTCAAAACTGAGGGTTGTGAAAAATACCATGATAGAATCAATAATCAAATCTCAGGAATCTATGTAGATTTGGATGAATAATTTCTAATATCCGTTTGAAAAGTCTTCTAACATATTTTGATTCTTTGTCAGTCTATTCATTGCAAAAAATGCACCACCAACAATTCCTGCTTGATAGAATGTGTACAAGAATACACCTGAAGATGTAGGATCTGACTTTGTAAAGCTGAGTGCCAGCATTGTAAAGAAGACAAAGGTTCCAACTGACGTTACCATTCTGTTTAAGAACCCAGAATTCATGCCAACAATTCTTTTTGTTGCTGCTGCCATCAATGCAATGCTGGTAATAATTAGAAATGTTGCACCGCCATTTGCAGTGATAAAGTTGTTAGCCCAAGGAAGTAAACCTTCCTCAAGAATTGAGACATCAGGCATTATGCTTCCTCCATTTATTGCAAAGTTTACAGAGCTAAACATTCCTCCAATAACAAAGAAGAACAAGAAGATTTTGACAATAGAGCGCTTGAAGGGACTACGAATTTCTGAAGGCTTTACAGCTCTTTCAGTAATTCTCATACCATAAAGAAAACCAACTGCCATGGCAGGAATGAACATGATATTGATCAGTATGGGGGATTCCTTGTTGATTGCCTCAATTTGAGGGTGAAACACCAAAAATAGAATTATTGCTAGTAAGGCTGATGAGCCAAATAGAATCAAGCCTAGATACTTGTGATTGTTTGACTCGTAAGTGTCAGCCCAGTTATACACTATACACAGTCATGCAAAAATCATTAAAGACCAAATCCAAAAATCATTTGGTCAAATTATCAATTCTCTTTACCCTTTTTAGGACAAACAGACCAATCAGGTCATGAAACTAGGCATAGTAGTAGCAATTGTTGGCGGAATTATCTCAATTTTGGGAATCATCTTTCATCTTCAGGGGCAATCGATAGTAGGACCAGAGTCATCATTCATGTATAAGAATCCAGATTGGATTACCTATGGAATGCAAATAGCAATTGTAGGAACAATCACCATAATT
>REGJ01000036.1 GCA_003702525.1 Candidatus Nitrosopumilus sp. | reverse complement strand
TCAGGTGTTGGTTCTGGTTCAGGTGTTGGTTCTGGTTCAGGTGTTGGTTCTGGTTCAGGTGTTGGTTCTGGTTCAGGTGTTGGTTCTGGTTCAGGTGTTGGTTCTGGTTCAGGTGTTGGTTCTGGTTTATTTCTAGAGTCAAATTCTGATAAAATATCTTCTGCATCTTGGGATTTTTTGTTATCACTCAATTCGTTATTCCTTTAATAACAAAATTCTCTCTCACTTTTATTTAATTATTCAGGTCTTGACCTTTAAGATATTCATCAAATAATTTTTCTAGATCGTCATCACTGCTGATTTGCTTAATTTTTTCAACAAGATCTTTTTCCTCAATTTCATAACAATTCATTACATCTTGAGAATCTTTGAAAACTAACATTGCCTTTTCTTTGAAAATACAATGATAGAGTTTCTCGTGTTCCATTTTTTCAGGTTTTATCTTCACACCATTTTCATCAACAGATACAGGATAATCATCCATGATTTGAGTAATCAGATTGAGTATTTAGATGAATACACAATATTGTAATAATCTAGAGTTCAGATCATAGTATTGGAAACAAGAATCGTTTTCCACATTGATTTTGACTACTTTTATGCCCAGTGTGAAGAGATAAGATCACCGGAATTAAAATCAAAACCAGTTTGTGTATGTGTATTTTCAGATAGAGGTGGAGATAGTGGGGCAATTGCAACTGCAAACTATACTGCAAGAAAATACGGTGCAAAGTCTGGAATTCCAATAGTCTTTGCCAAAAAAAGATTAGAGGAAAGAAAAGATGCAGTATTTCTGCCTGTAGATTTTGATTATTACTCTGAAATGTCTGAAAAAGCAATGAAAATCATGGAAGAGTTTTCAGATGTTTTTGAATATGTAGGAAGAGACGAAGCATACTTGGATGTAACAAAAAGAACAGAAAGAGATTTTCATAAAGCAAGTCATTTAGCGCAACAAATCAAAAATTCCATAAGAGAGAAAACAAAACTTAGTTGCTCAATTGGAATTTCACCAAATAAATTAATTTCAAAGATTGCATCAGATTTTCAAAAACCAGATGGGTTAACAGTCGTGTCACCAGAAAAAATTGACGAGTTCTTAGAGGAACTAAAAATCAGAGATATTCCAGGTATTGGGAAAAAGACTGAAGAAAGATTTGTAGAGATGAATTTAGAGACAATTGGAGATATAAAGAAACTTGATGTTTTTACTCTGAATAAAGAATTTGGTAGAAAGAGTGGAACTTACATCTACAATTCAGTCAGAGGAATCGATGATGAACCAGTAAAAGAAAGAGAACCCAGTATCCAACATGGAAAAATTGTAACTCTAAAAAAAGATTCAAAAGATTACAAGTTCCTTTTAGAGAACATTTTAGAATTATGCAAAGAAGTTCACGAGATAATTCAAAAAAATAACCAAATGTTCAAATCAGTGGGAATAAGTTTCGTTCAATCAGATTTATCAAACAAATCAAAATCAAAAATGCTACGAAATCCCACTATGAGTTTGGATGAATTAGAAAAAACAGTTGAGCAATTACTAAAAGAAGCACTAGAGAATCAAACAATTACAATTAGGCGACTAGGAGTTAAGGTTTCAGAACTCTCAGAGAGTCAAGGACAAAGAGACATTACGAGTTATTTTTAGATCCATCTCGTTCTTCTTGTTTTTTGAGACGTCTAGATTCTATCAATATAACTATCAAAATGAAGGCAAACAACCACGGCAAGAACATAATTTCGCCTGCAATTTTGTGATATTCCTCCCAAGCCACAGGGTCAGTTGTTACTTTAAGAGCATACCAAGAGAGCGAGAAGATACGAATCAGGTTTACAGTAATTGTTCCAATAATTCCTAGAACAAAGTACATTGATTTTCTTGCTCTAGGAATATTCATCTTTAGCATGAATGCACCAATTACTAGAGAGAAGATGATGATGCTATGAACACCTGCAGATGGCCAAAATACTTGAAGGGCCATGGAACCATGGTCTCCACGTAAGAACATGACATTGTCTCTTGCAACAGCAGTACCAAGATCTAGGACTGTAATTACCCAAACATTAGCTTGTACAAAATACGGAACTATGTATTGTAAAGGACCTAGAGTATCATATGGGAAGAATGCATCAAGTGACAAAATAATTGCAGTACCAGTCAAGAAGATGGGGCCAGCAGGAGCAATTCTAATCCATCTCTTTCCAAAGAATATAGACAGTGCAACGACAATGAATATCGCCATAACAATAAAGTCCCACATCCATGTCCAAGAATAGATTAATTGGACATCAAATTGTTCTGCAGATTCAATAATGTAATCACGCAGACCATGTTCCAAAGACACAAGATAAGCAATGGTTAGTAGTGCAATTGGAATTACTGTTAGTAATCGCTTTTTTGAAATTACAATTTTGAGACCAATTAGTTCTGCAACAACGAAAACAAGTGCAAAGAGGTATCCACCTCGACCTTCATTCCAACTCCAAGCTACAGAATCAGGGTATGCGATCATTGAAAATAGAATTGGACTGGCAATTATCAAAATTCCAGCAATCAAATTCAAATTTTGCATTACGTTAAACTTGAAAAAGGCAAATAAATAGCTCGACTTTGAAAATTTACTAAATTCATTTATTCATAATCAAATGGGAAAAAGATGCTAATCTTCAGCATCTTCAATTTCGTCAGCGTCTGGATCTCTCCTACTTGGCCTAATTGGAACATAAATGAATGTCACACAGATAGTGTATCAGGCTTTAAGATACATCCAAAGGTCGAAAACGTTTGCCTAAATGGTAATTTCTAGTGAATCAAAATCAAGGATCGAATTTACATTCAGTTTTGAGTGATTTTACAGTTGTAAAGTAGGTAATCACCAAAACTCCAATAGCAATTGTCCTAAGAGGGATTTCATAGTTTGTCAGAAAAGATGTTGCTGTTGCTCCAACAGAACCAAATGTTGAGATCACTGCAAATCCAATTGGACCGCAACTACATGCTCCAGCGGCTGCGCCAACAAATGAACCAATAACACCGCCACTCATTTTTCGTGTTGAACTTTTCAATATACTAATTCTAAAAACATTCATTGGGAGAACTAGTGCTGATAATGCAGAAATTATTACAATAAGTGAAAATCCTAATTCCGTGCCACGAGGTAAATGACTTACAACATAAGGTTCTAAGAAAATATACTCAGACATTATCAATAATCCAATAAGCATTGGAATGAATATTGCAAAAGAAAGTACAACGTATTTTGGGTTTGAAAAAACGAATTTGATTGTGTTTGTCATCTATACCAATTGGTCCAGAACTTGTTTAAAGACTGAAAATGGTTGTGCGCCACCAATTTGTAATTGTCCATCAGAACCTACAATAAAGAAGCCAGGAGTTCCTCTTACACCATGGTCTCTTGCTTGTTGAGTATTATACTGAACACGTTTAGAGTATTTTCCAGAGTCAAGACAACTTTCAAACAACTCCATATCCAATCCCATTGAAAATGCAAATGCCTTTAGTCGTTCAGTGTTAGCCCATCCACCATCGATTTTGTCTTCTTGTGCATTGTACAACATATCATGATATTCCCAATACTTGCCTTGATCTTCAGCACAATAAGTGGCTTGAGCTGCAGGACTAGAATCTCTACCCAAAAATGCCATATCAACAAAAACCAAATTTACTTTTCCAGTGTCAATATAATCACGAGTTATAGATGGTTTTGTGTTATGGAACCAGTTGTAACATTGATGGCATTGATAATCACCAAATTCAACAATAGTTACAGGAGCATCAGGATCACCCAAGATTGGAGAGCCCATTGCAGTAGATATTGTCCCATGAGTTCTAGTCATGTCAAGATTGACTGTTTCGGTAGGATTTGATGATAAAGATGCAACCACACCTGCGATAATTGCAATAGATACGACGCCTATAATCACGCCTTTTTTGTTCATGTTCAAAAGAAATGAAATGAGTTAAAAAAACTTATTCCAAGTTTTCAGAAGACTTTCGTTTAAACAAACTGGCAAATTTTGCAATTGCTGTATCAATTGGACAAACTTCACATGAAACACCAGAGTGACTGTCAAGATGCTTTTCAAATTGATCTCTGGATTGAAAGATAAGATCACATTTTTCACAATAAACCTTTGAGACATTATTTCTTGAGGGTTTATCCATATCAAATAACAGGAATTAGTGCTTATAAAGATCCTGTTGAAAATCAACATATGATAAAAATTCTGGACAAATTTGTTACAGGATTTTTTGTAGTCATATTAGCAATTGCATGGTATTGTAGTACAAAATTCTACATCAAACCAGATAAGCACTCAATAATAGTCTATGACATTTTTGGTAAAGAAGTAAAGATAGAGGGAGTCAGAGTGGATTTTAAAACATACAATGTTGCACAGAGTTACATTTCAGAATACAAGAAAAGATTTCCTCACTATAATTTTGCAATGGCAGTAGAAGTTCCAGAGATTAAAAACAATACAATACCTAGAATTTTCAAAAAAATTCATAGATAATGAATTCGCATATGAGTCTCTAATTCAACTTGATATTGAGTTACAAATCCACAATGAGAACATGAAAACATTTCTTGAGGAGTGGCAGATTCTCTTTCAATTACTTTACCAGATACAGAAGTAATACTAATCATGTGATTATTTCCAATAACTGCAAAATTTCGACCTTCGCCAATTGAATCTAAAAATTCTTTGATTGCAGAAATTACGGTATTTGTATCAATGATCTCATCATCATCTAAAGTTGATAAAGTAAATTGATTGTTTTTAAGAGCAGGTATAGCTGCAACTTGATCTGACACATAAACTACTAGTTCATGTTGGATAGATAAAACATCAGTACAGTCAATTGTAAGCATAAATATTTTGAGTCAATTCATTATTTTAGTTTAACAATTGTTGAAAATGATTATTATGGTTCGATATTGTGGTTTTTGTAGATGAGTGATTCTGAAACTTTCGGAGTAGAAAAAGGTCATGGTGAAGAAGTAGTTGCATGGTTAAATGAACATGCAAAATCTCAAAAAACAAAACTTGAAGCAAGATTGTATGGGCATACAGTATCCACGTCAAATTTTGGAGACTTTGAGATGTTTTCGTGGATTGGAGATGTACAAGTTGCAAGAAAAATGGTAATCAAAGCAAGCAAGAGATTCAAAGTAAAAGTTATCGAAGGAGGATACAAACCAAAAGACAAAGTATTCAGTATGAAAAAATTTGATTTTGCTAAAGTGAAAAAAGGAGACAAAACAGTTGGGCAAATAAAATTTGCTGCAACAAGATTTGGGAATGGACATTGGGAAATTGAAGAAGAGGAGCGTCACTAAATATGAAAAAAATAGGAATTGTGGGTTTAGGAATGCTAGGAAATGCAGTATCTTTGCATTTGCTAGATTCAGGATTTGAAGTAACAGTATTCAACAGAAACAAAGACAAAACTACTCAAGCAAAAGAAAAAGGCGCAACAGTTGTTGATTCTCCAAAAGAAGTTGCTGAAAAATCAGATTTGGTGATTATTGTAGTAAAAGATGCAGATGCAGTAAAACAAGTAGCATTCGAAGAAAATGGGATAGTCAAAGGAAAAAGCAACGGATTGATTGTTGCAGATATGAGCACCATAGACCCTTCAGAATCCAAAAACATTTCTGAAAAATTTCTAGATCTTGGCATACACAAGTTAGACATTCCAGTTATGGGAGGACCTAACGTTGCAATTACTGGAGATTTAGTCATGATGGTATCAGGAAACAAGACAAGTTTTGATGAATGTAAAAGTATTTTTGAAAAGATTGCAAACAAAGTATTTTTCTTAGGAGAGAAAGGAGTTGCACATTCTATCAAACTTGCCATGAATCTACAAATCACAATGCTAGCACTTGCACTATCTGAAGGAATCACACTAGTCAAAAAAGCAGATGTTGATCCTAAAATTTTTCTTGAGATTCTAAATTCTACTTATTTCAAAACAGGAATGAGTGAAAATAAGGCATTCAAGATGATAGATGGAAAGTATGATCCAACATTTACACTTGAAAATCTCAAAAAAGATATCACCACAATGACTAATGCTGCAAAGTCGTTAGGAATTGAATTACCTATGATACAAAAGGCAGAAGAAGTGTATGAAAGTGCAGTCAAAGAAGGATTAGGTGGAATTGATTATACAGGAATTATTGAATATATTAAAAGAATTAACGAATTCAAATAATCAAGAGCGAAATTCAACAAAAATTCTATAAGCAATTATGAGTATAGTATAGACGTGAAATTAGATGACAAAGTAGCAATTGTTACAGGGGCATCAAGTGACATTGGAAAAGGCATTGCCAAGAAATTTGTCGAAGAAGGAGCAAAAGTAGTTCTCATTGCAAGAAATCTAGAAGGGTTAGAAAATGCAAGAAAAGAGATAGGAAGTGATGATTCAACTGCAACCATGAGTTGTGATTTAACAGATGAATCACAAGCACTACAAGTTGTAAATCAAATCATGGACACATATGGTAAGATAGACATTCTTGTAAACAATGCAGGTGCAATCAATGATCCAATCCATTTCCATGAAATGCAAAATTCAGAGATTCAGAAACTCATCAATGTGAACTTATTAGGAGTTTTCAACATGACAAAAGCTGTTTTGACAAAGATGGCAGATGTTAAGAGCGGTTCAATTGTAAACATAGGTTCCATCTCAAGTGAGAGAGCAATACCACGAGTACACTTGGCAGTTTATTCTGCAACAAAAGCAGCAATTCCAATGTTTACAAAATCAATTGCAGTAGAATATGCAAGAAGAAACATCAGATGTAATTGTGTCAATCCTGGAATAATCAATTCAGGTTCAATAAAGCCATACCTTGATGACCCTCAAGCAAGAAAAATACTAGAGGAAAGATTACCACTTGCAAGAGTTGGAGAACCAGAAGACGTTGCAAACGCAGTAGCATACTTGGCTTCAGATGAAGCAAGTTGGGTTACTGGAACAATTCTAAATGTCGATGGTGGAAAGACAGCTTCAGAAGGATAGTCCTTTCTCAAGTAATGTTTTTGCTAATATTTGAGATATTCTAATTGGTTCAGGAATAGAACCATGCAATGTCAGATCATCAAGAAGATGTTTTACTTCATTTAGTGTACACCCTTCTTTTCTAACATAGACATCATGAGATGTGTTTAGAGTAATTTTTTCACGTTGACCTAATTTTTCATATTCATCTAGTTTTGATTCAAATGAGTCTGGGAAATGGTGTTTTAGAGAATCCTCAATTCCTGTTGAATTATGATAAGAAACTCCAATAATTGGAATTTTCAATTTATCGGATAATTTTTTGATATCAATGATATTGTACATTGAAACAATTAGTCCAGAAATCAAAACATAACTAATGTCAGGTCTCTGCAAATCATCATACATTTTCAATATGGAATCAGTTGCATCGTCACCCTCTAGAGTTGCACCACCAAAAACAAATCCATCGATAACAAAATCTCTTCTCATTACAACTCCTGCAAGAACAGATTTTGTAGAATTTTGTCTAAAGCTTTCAGCGATTGCTAATCCACGTAAGCCCTTTTTTTCAAGATGAAGAGATCTCATGATTGTTTTTCCTCAGATATGCACGATAACTTAATCCAGTAACAAGCATAACGATTCCAGTAACGGCAGACCACATTACAAAAGATGAGAGTTCAGATTCATCCATGAGAAACAAGGGATTTTTTAACATCTAAAGTTTCGGATCAGATGAGGGCTTTGGCTTTGAAACATCTAAATAGATTTGATATTGTGTAAAATTATGCCTGAATTTACATGTCCAGAATGTGGGAAACGATTATTCCATGAGAATGAAACTACACTCAAAGTAGAAGAAACAATTCATTCAAAGTTCTGTAGAAAAGAAGGCGGTACTCATAGTTACATGCACAGAGACCCAGCACACATGAACTCTTTTGATCCTGAAAGAGAAAACGATTCAAATGGTGTGCCTGTATTGAAGAAATAATTTTCAGACCTCAAAATTATATCCTAGATGTTATTGATTCAAACCAATTGTCAGTCACTTATGATTTAGTAGTTGTTGGCGGAGGTCCAGCAGGATCATCAGCTGCATACACTGCTTCAAAGAACGGATTGAAAGTAGTATTAATTGAAAAAGAAGAATCAATTGCAGAATCAGTTAGAACTAGTGGAGTTACTTGGATTAAAAATATTGAAGAGTTTGGAATTCCAGAAGATTGTTACAATCCAGTAAAGAATTTTGAGTTTTATTCACCTAACAACAAAGTAAGCATTGGAGATACTGTTGCTCGCTCTGCAGTATTAGATGTAAGAAAGACGTATCGATGGTTAGCATCTCAAGCAGAAGAACAAGGTACTGAAATTGTTGTTAACACTACTGTAAAAGATGTAATCAAAGACGAATCAGGAAAAATAATTGGAGTTAAAGCAATACAAAATGAAAAAGAAATTGAATTTTTTGGTAAAGTGGTTATTGATGCCAGCGGTTTTCAATCAACTGTTGCAAAATCAATGGGTTTTGTAAAACAATGGGAAAGATTTGGTGCAGGTGCAGAATATGAAGCAAAAGTAGAACATGTTAAAGCAGATACATGGTGGTTGATGGTAGGAGAAAAATACTCACCTGCAGGATATGCATGGATTTTTCCATTAGGAAATAACATTGCAAGAATTGGAGTAGGTATTGGAAAACCAGATTCACCAGTAGATCCTACTGCAAGACTTAAAGAACTCATTGAAAATAAAGAAGGTCCAATTGCAGATTTGGGAAAAATTGAACCAATAGAGTTTCACTATGGATTAATTCCTAATGATGGACTTTCAAGAAAAACAGTTTATGATAATTTGATTCTAGTTGGAGATTCAGCAGGACAAGCTAATCCTTTGGTCTTGGAAGGAATTCGTTATGCAATAAAATTCGGAAGAATAGCAGGAGAGGTTACATCAAAGGCAATCAAAGAAAACGATACATCAGAAAAGAAACTATCAGAATACGAAGATAATTGGAAGAAAGCAATTGAATCTAAAATAAAATCTGCAGGAAAAGTACAAGATAGATGGATTGGATTAACTGATGAAGATTGGGACAAAGAATTAGACATTATCAGTGAATTAAAACCTGAAGAATTTTTAGATTTTATTAAAGCAGATTTTGGATTATCCAATATGCTAAAACTTGCAACTAGTCATCCAAAACTAGCAGTAAGACAGTTGTTCAATTTGGTTAAGGGTAGGAATTAGAATCAAGCCATGGCAACTACCCTAGAGTAGCTGCCAGACTTGAAAAAGGGCACGGTATTGGTTCGGTTTGTCTCCACAGACGTACAAATTGAATGAAATTGCTCAATAGTGCAATTAGCACAATCTACACAAATCATACTGTTAGGTTTCATACAATGAGCACATTTTGTATGCTCTGTTAGTTTTCCACCACAACTTCTACATGATTCATCAGGCATTTCTATTCAAATGATATTTGTAAAATTTGAATATAAGGCGCACGTAGGAATTATTCATACAAATCATCAGTAAGACGAAGGTTATAATGTAAATTAGAAAAATAAAATTCATGGACGGAGTTAGAAAAACTTTTGATGAATGGGCTCAAAACGGCAGAGCGGAATTAATGGAAGTCGAACATGGAAAAAATGTTTCAAAATTCTTAGATACAATATCATTTGATGAGCACTTTAGTTTCTTAGATGTCGGATGTGGAAATGGTTGGGTTGTAAGACGGATGGCAAAAGAGCCCAATTGCAAAAAAGCAATAGGAATTGACAAGAGTAAAAAGATGATCATTCAGGCAAAAAAGAAGACAGACAGTAAAAATGAAGAGTTTGTTCATACAGACATTGAATCATGGAAGTATAGAGGAAAGTTTGATTTTGTTTTCTCAATGGAAGCATTATACTATTCAGATTCAATAGATGAAGCACTAAAAAAAATATTCAAGTTGTTAAAACCAGGAGGACAGTTTTTTTGCGGTACTGATTTTTACACAGACAACAAGGCAACTGCAAGATGGAAAGATATTATGAAAATCCAAATGCACCTTCATTCAAAAAAAGAATGGAAAGAGTTTTTCAAAAATGCAGGATTTCAAGTAAAAACAAAACACATCAAAGATTTGAAGAGTAGGAAAAAGTGGAAGAGAGAATACGGGACTCTATTTATCATAGGCACAAAAAACTAGGTAATATTCAAATTCGATAAATCAAAAGTATAGTTATGTGAGCTGGAGCACGACACGCTGCTACGGCAGAGGAAACTCCTCCCTCCATACAGGATATGTGATCTGGAGATAGATAATCAGAGATGATTGGCAACGGAGCAGAAAAAAATCCAATATGGCGCACAGTGATGGTGAAAACCTGAGGTTTCCATAAAAGGAATGAAAAAGACGACCCACATGGAGCAAAGCCAAACAGAACTGTAAGTTCCTGTACTAAGTTCAGGTAGGCTGCAAAGCGAAATATCGTGAAAACAGAAGGAGGGTTACTCCCAGCACACATTTTTTAATTTTACAATAATCAAAAAACAAAATTGTTTTGTAAAAACTAGAAAAGATTTTGCAAAAAATCTAACTCATAGAGTTGACTTGTTCTTTACAGATATCTGCATTACAATGACATGTTGCATCACACAAACATGC
>REGJ01000010.1 GCA_003702525.1 Candidatus Nitrosopumilus sp. | reverse complement strand
GTAATGTATCGTTCACGTCTTGGAAATGATTTGAGTGATATTACTTTAGATTATGTTTCATCCATTGATGATGATGCTGCAATCGCTTTTTATGACATTGTTGGAAGTCAAGCTCATGCTTTGATGCTGTATCAACAAAATATATCACAAAAAACGATGCAAAAAAGATTCTTTCTTCCTTAGAGAGCTTAAAAGATGAAACATTTGATTCATCATCTGGTGCTGAAGATATTCATGAATTAATTGAAGCACTAGTAATCAAACGAGCCGGAATGGCCAGTGGCGGTAAAATGCATACTGCACGTTCAAGAAATGATCAAGTTGTATTAGATATTCGAATGAAGATTAGAGATGACATCAATGTGATTTGTAATTGTCTCTTAGATACTATTGAAGCACTAGTTTCTGTGGCTAAAAACCACCAAAAAACCATCATGCCACTTTACACTCATCTTCAACAAGCTCAAGCTGGTTTATTCTCTCATTATCTTCTTGCACATGCAGATGTTTTATCAAGAGACTTTCAAAGACTCTATGGAACATTTGAAAGAATTAATCAAAGTCCATTGGGCGCAGGACCTGTAGGTGGAACAAGTATTCCAATAGATAGACACAGCACTGCAAAGATGCTAGGGTTTGATGATGTGGTTGAAAATTCAATTGATGCAACTAGTACCCGAGACTTTGTAGCAGAGTATGTCTCAATGATCTCAATTTTGATGACCAACCTAAGTAAAATTGCTGAAGACTTTGTAATTTGGTCCACCTCTGAATTTTCTTTTATTGAATTAGCTGACGAATTTACATCCCCATCAAGTGTAATGCCTCAAAAGAAAAATCCTGACATCTTAGAACTAACTCGTGGAAAGACATCTGAGGTAATTGGAAATCTTACTGCAATTCTAACTACTGTTAAAGGATTGGCTTCTGGTTATGGACGTGACTTGCAACAGATAAAATCTTCAATTTGGTCTACATCAAAGATTTCAATCAACGCCCTTTTAATTTTCAAATCAATGCTTCTTACTTTGAAAGTAAATGAAAAACAAATGAAAAAAGTAACAGAGTCTAGTAATCTTATTGCATTAGACATTGCAGAAAAATTAGTTCAAGAAGGAATCCCATTCCGTGTAACTCATAAAATTGCTGGCTCTTTAACACAATTGGCACATTTATCAAAAAAACCAATTTCAAAACTTACTCCATCTGATATCAAAAAATCTGTGGCTGACACCAAAGTTGATCCTAAACTAGTCTCAAAAATCATTTCTTCCATAACTGTGGTATCCTCTCTAAAGGAGAGAAAATCATACGGTTCTTCAGGATACGATGAACAAAAACGAATGATTTCTGATAGACTCAAAAAAATTAATGATTTTAGAACTGATCTTACTCATCGAGAAAACAAAATCAGTTCTTCTCTTGAAGATTTGAAAAAACAAATTGATGAAATTATTTAATGAAAAAGAAAAGTAGCGGGTCTAAAGGGATTCGGACCCTTGACAACCGGATTAAAAGTCCGGTGCGCTACCTGGCTGCGCCATAGACCCTCACGAAAAATGCTTTACGTGTATAATTTAGTCTTTTACAAAATTTATTGTTGTGACAGAAACTTTTAATCTGGCAATTTGATTCATTGAACTTGTGCCCTTGTAGTATAGCCCGGTCTAGAATTCGGCCCTGTCACGGCTGAGACGCGTGTTCAAATCCCGCCGAGGGCGCCATTATTTTCATTTAATCACTTTCAAACCGATCACAATTGTATTTTCGTTCTAAAACTAATGATTTACAGTCTTTGTCACAAGAATATTAAAATTCAGGCTATTTTAGTAAAAATTTGATGTCTGAAGAGAAAAAAGAAGAGGTAGAAGAAAAAACTCCTGAAATTGAACAAGTAGATTCTTCTTCAGATAATGGTGAAAGTAGTTCTACAAATGCATCTGATGTTGCTGCATCTGCTATGAAAGAAGCTGAACTTGCAGCAGAAGCGGCAGAGGCTGCAGAAGTAGCAGCAAAAACTGCAATTGAGAGGGCAGAAGCAGCAAAAGCAAAAGCTGAAGCTGCAGCTGAGGAAGAATACAAAGTAATTGCAGCTGAAGTAAAAGCTGATGCTGCAAAAGCACCTGATTATACCTTTAAGAGACAAGGTGAGGAAATCTTTAGACGTGAAATGGGAGAACCTGAATTTTGGTTGGAAAAAGAGGATCGTTTCCCACGACCAATTTTAACTGCTGAACAACAAGAATCTGTTACTAGACAAGTAGAAATTCCGCAAGATCAAACTCCTGCTTATAATCCGGAAAATGTTCTTAGTCCAGAGTTTGAAGGAAAATCAAATTATGAACGAGGTGTAGGTGAAATTTTAGAAGTTGCAAAACTAAAACTTGAAACATTGAAGAGTAATCCTGATGCAACTGAAAAAGACATCAAAGACACAGAAGATGAAATTACTTATTTAGAATCTTTACATGAAAATTACTTTATTGGAATGAATGTATTTAGAACAGCTCACGGTGGTAGAAGCAAAATAACAGCTAAATGAGGATGATGTGTTTTGGGTAACGTAAGTTTTGATGTAATGAATGCACGAGTGACTTTCAAAAATGTACCAATTCACTCTTTATCAAAATTTGAATTCAAAGATGTTTCTGCTGCATGTGAAGAATTCAAAAAAATTCCTGGTGTTGATGAATGCATAATTATTCAAACTGCAAGTAGAGTTGAAATCTTTACAGTAAGTAATGTTGAAGAAGATGATTCTCCTGATGCAAGAAGAGATGAAGCAAAAGGTCTTATCTTAAACCAAGTTAAAGATACTTGGGTTTCACTATCTTCATTAGAACAAATTGATATTGATCATTTTGATCAAACAATTGAGGTCTACAAAGGCAATGATGTCTATCTTCATTTACTACGTTTAGCTGCAGGACTTGATTCTTTTGTTGTTGGCAAAAGAGAAGTATATGATGAAATCGTTCAATCTCTTGAAAAAGCAAAACAAGCAGGAACTTCTGGCAAGATTTTGAACAAATTATTTGAAAGTGTTATTCGACTAGCCACAAAAATGAGAGATGCTACTGGAATTGAAAAAGATGTTGTCTCTCTAGGTGATATTGCAGTAAAATTGGTAGATGAAAAAGCTGGTTTGGATGCTAAAAAGAAGGTATTGTTAATGGGAACTGGCGAATCTGCAGCACAAGTTGCAAAGACTCTCAACAAGAAAGAAGTTCCTTATGATGTCGCTAGCAGAACTCTTGATAGGGCTACAGGTTTTTCAACTGTTGTAGGTGGAACTCCTGTCGATTTTGATGCTGCATTGGTAGGTTTAGACAAGTATGATATTGTATTTGTTGCAACAACTGCAGATTATTTCATAATCACTCATGAAAGAATTAGACTAGTTATGGAAGAAAAGAAGAAAGGTACTCTCATCATGGATATTTCAGAACCAAGAGCTGTTAACGAAGATATTACCTCTCTTCCAGGAATCAAATTATTGTTTAGAGATCAAATTGCTGAACTCTATGAAGAAAGTGTTAAAGCTAGAAAAGGTATTGTTCCTGCAGTAGAAAAAATCATAGACAAAGAACTTCCTATATTGTCAGTTAGAATGCAAAAATTAGAAAATTAATTTTCTTAAAGACCTTGTTTTCTCAATAGAAACTGCATAATTGCTTCTTTAGAATAATCTATTCCATGTTCCTCTTCAGTGTGATTTCTGAAGTTCTCAATGACTTGTTCTGTCTCTCCATCAGCTACAAAATCACATTCAAAACCATAATCTCTACACTTGAGTTCTGTCATACTTTTGAACAAAAAGTCTTACTATAAAAATCCACAGGTGCTGTTAGCATGGTGGTAATCGATCTTAAAATAAAACTTGAATTTTTGTTTTCTATCCGTAGGATTCAAACTTGATGCCAAAGCTTCCGTCTGGCTTCTTTTCATGTTCTGTAACAAATCCTTGTGGTCCTAGAGAATCAATTACACCATCAATGGTGCCTTGGTAACCACAAATGTAGATGATAGTATTTTCAGGAGTGATCTTTTCTCCCACCATCTCTTCTACAGGTGACATCCCTGTTTTTTTATCAGGTGTAAAGAATGATTCAACTCTGCCTACATGACCATTCCATGATCTATTGAAAAATTCTTTTGGTCTACTTATTGCTGCCCTATATCTAAAATTCCATTGATCTCTTCCTCGTTTTTCACTTTCATTCTCCAAGTCTGTAAAGAGACGTTTGTAACTTAATTCATCAACATAACTGGCACCATGTAAAACAACGACTTCTCTTTTGTCATTTGTGTCATGGAAATGTTTTGCAAATGCAACAAATGGTGCAATACCTGTACCTCCGCCAACACAAACAACTCTTCTTTTATCTTCTTGTCCGTTTGGTAATACATCACTAATTTGCAATGCAGTTCCACTAGGATCTCCTAACCAAACTTCATCACCTACACTTGAATAGAATAATTCTGTGGTAACTCTACCTGGAAGTGGTTTTCTCACCCATCTAATTACAAATTCAAAATAATCTCTATTTTCTGCATGTGATGCAATTGAATATGCTCTTCTTACAATCTTTTTTTCTGCTGGTATTGGAACACCTATTGTCAAAAATTGACCTGTTTTGTATTCTGGCATTCCTCCTTCTGGAAGTAATCTAATAATCACAAGATCTTCTTTTAACAATTCTCTGTAAATGACCTTGGCCTTTGTCTCACTAACCATACCACAAGTTTTTTCGCTACTTTGGATAAATATATTTCTGTTAAACTTGATGAAAAAATTAATTTCTCAACGAAAAATTGAAATTTTATTCACTGATCTGTGACATTATTTCATCAAGAATTTTCTGATTTGCAGCTGCAATGAAAGAAACTCTTGTATCGTAACTGAGATCTGCATCTAATGGATTTAGATTTGCATCTAACAATAGTCCCCCAGCTTCTTTGACAATCAAATAACCAGCTGCAATATCTTGAATCCTGATTTTATCCCGTAAATCTATGAAAATATCCATTAACCCCCTTGCAAATAATGCCATTTCAAGCGCGTTAGCACCAAAATGTCTTGTATGATTATGATTTTCAAATATGGGGTGAAGTTTTTTCATCAATTCAGTTGATGCACCTGATGTGTTAATTCCAACAATTTTGTAAATTGGATCTTTACTTTGTACTTTCATTTGTTCTTGATTAAAATACGAACCCTTGTCTTTTGATGCCCAGTACATTTCGCCATTATGTAGATTTGTGATAACTCCATCCGTGATGGAACTAAGTTTGTTTTCTGTTGCAAAAGCTAATGAACTACAAAAGAAAGGAACTCCTCTCACTGCATTTGCAGAACCATCAATTGCATCCATGATTACAAACCCTTTTGGTTCATTTGATAATTCAACTCTGCCACATTCTTCTCCTAAAACTACACATGGAAAATTAATCTCTTTTAAGAAATCCAGTACTGTTTTTTCAGCAATAATGTCTATGTTTCTTGAAATATCTCCACCTGCTCCTCTTCCAAAGTCACCTGCAGCATGTTCAGTTCCTGCAAGATCTTTTACATTTTCATAAATTTTGTTAGAAACTTCACGAAGAATCTCGATAACTTCCACAAACAATATTTTTTGATTCGTAATTTAAGTGAAGAAAATTTTTGTTTTGAAAGCATAAATAACAACACATTGAATTTTGATTGTGAGTGGAAAAGATGAATCAATTTTTAGTAAAAGTGCTTTAATGGGAACAAAACCTGGAAAACAAATCATCAAACAGGGCTTATTCAAATCCAAGGGATTCAAATTATTTAATCAGTATAAGCAAGAGGCTGAAGATTCGTTCCCTACATTTGCCCAAAGATTTGCAAAAAATTTGTTTGAACAAATTAATGCTGATGACTCCCCAAACACCACACAACAAAAATTCGCTGAAGAAGTTGGCTCCACTGAAATTATTCTGAATGCATCCGAAATTGAGCCTATAAAATTGAAACTACAAGATTTTGACACCTTACACGATAGAGTACTTAGAATTTTAAATTCTAATTTTGTCAAAATGACATTTCCTGTTTTTAATGGTCTTTTTGATGCATCTACCGATTATTTCAAAGACGATCCAAACACTACGATGAGAGAAGATATTGTTGATGGTCACATTATTGCAATTGATCTTAGTGAACCAATGGATAGAATTGTAGACAAAGATGAAGATTTGGAATACTTGGATGATTACAAATTGATGAATCCGTATATTTTGAAACTTGCAAGAGAAAAAATTTCAAAAGGTGGTGAAGATGTCTTGAAAGAATTTGAAGAGGGTTTTAAACAAGCAAGAATTGGACAATATCTTGATACAAAATTAAAAGAAAAACCTACTGAAATTACTGAAGAAGAATTAATTGAAAGTTACAAAAAATATCGTTCTGTCATGGGAACTGCCGGTAGAAACATGGCTCTGAATCGCGCACCTTTAGCTGATATTTTTTACACTGGAATGGCAAAAGCTGCTGAATGTGTAGGATGTGGAAATGAAATTGAAGATAGTATTAGGGATAAAGCTGCAAAAATTCCTTCTTGGCCATTATTTTATTCATTAAAGATGAATGATGCAAAACGTGGATTTGAAGAAACAATGAAACACAGTGAATCCTATTTGAGAGAAGCAAGAGATGCTCTAGAAAAATTACCTGATAATTTTTCACATACTAAATTTTTAGAGTTCCTATTTCTTACTGTAGAACATTATAACCAATTCTGGTATAAGAAATTACAAGAAGAAAATATCTGGTCAGATTTGAACAAAAATCTTCCAAGAAAGTGATAAAATTGATGTGGTCTGAAAAATACCGACCTCAGAATATTTCTGACATGGTTGGAAATGAAGAATCCCGTTCTGCAATCATGGAATGGTTTGCCAAATGGAAAAAAGGCACAAAACCTCTACTCTTGGTTGGCCCTCCTGGAATAGGAAAAACAACTATGGCATTTCTTGTTGCCAAACAATTTGGCTACGATATGATTGGATTAAACGCTAGTGATGTCAGAAGTAAATCTCGAATTAATGAGATTCTAACTCCTGTATTGGGAAATGTGAGCGTACTTGGAACTCCTATGATATTTGTTGATGAAGTAGATGGAATTCATGGTCGTGGAGACTATGGTGGTGTTGCAGCACTTGTTGATATTCTAAAAGAACCAACTGTTCCAATTATACTTGCTGCAAACGATGACACTTCTGATAAAATGAAAAATATTAAAAAAGTTGTTAAAACAATTTCTTTCAAAAAAATTCCTCCACGTCTTCTTCGAGTTTATTTGGAAAATATTCTGAAAAAAGAAAGTGCAAAACTTACTCCTGGTTCATTAATCAAAGTAATTGACAAATCTAGAGGTGACATACGTTCAATGATCAATTTAACACAATCAATGGTTACAGGATTTAATCCACAAACAGAAACAACCTTTGAAAATATTGATGTTGAAGATGGAATTAATGCATTTTTCAAATCAAAATCTGTTGAAGAAGCTAGAGGTGTTTTGTATTCTATGCAAATTGATCCTAGAGAAAAAATTAATGCATTTTACTCTAGCATTGTTACAAGTAGTTTAGATCCTGAAACATTTGCAAAATATTTAGAAATAATTTCTGAAGCTGATATGTTGTATGGAAAAATTGTTAGAACGCAAAATTGGAGATTACTTCGATATCTTAATGACATTTTGATCAAACTTTATCATAATGATGATAGGGTTAGATATGCACAATACAACCTTTCATGGCCTTTACTTAACAGAATTCGTTGGGATGGTGCAAAAATAAAATCACTTTCTTCTGTTATGGCAAAAAAATTACATTTGTCTTCTAGTGCATTTGTTACGTTTGGATTGCCTTTTGTTTTATTTTGTATAAAAAATAATGCGTTGGAATTAGAACTAGAAGAAACGTTTGGTGATATTATTGAAAAGGAGATTGAATTGATACAATGAGTTGGAGAAAAATTCCTATGAAGTTCCCAGGAACTTGTATTGTATGTAATGAAAAAATTGAGATCAATGAAATTGGTCTTTGGGCAAAAGGATTGGGAGTAAAACATGAAAAATGTGCTGAAGTCAATGAATTACAGTGTATAGTATGTGGCGGTCCTGCTGGATGTCCACAATGTGAATTTCAGGAAAGCTGTGATATAGCAAATGTGTCTCAATTTTGTATGTGTAAAAATTGCAGTGAGCAAAAAAACACCTTTGATTCATACCAAAAAGCAACCAACAAAAAATTCCCAATTATTAACTCATAATTTTCCAATTTTTTTCCAAACTTGTCTGTTATTTTCTTAATTTTTTAAAAACAAATTTCTGTAAACTAAATTAATATAGGAAATAGTTTTGGACTAAATCACTATCATGCATTCAGAAAAACTCGAAAATTATAACAATAAACACAAAACTTCTCAACAAGGCGGTGGTCAGGATAGGATCAAAGCCCAGCATGATAAAGGAAAACTAACTGCCCGAGAAAGAATCGATCTTCTGTTAGACGAGGGTAGTTTTACCGAAATAGATCCAATGGTAACTCATCATTATCATGAATATGATATGCAGAAAAAGAAGTTCTTTACTGATGGTGTAGTTGGCGGTTATGGAAATGTTAACGGTAGACAAATCTTCGTATTTGCTTATGATTTCACAGTTCTTGGTGGAACTCTAAGTCAAATGGGTGCCAAAAAAATTACTAAACTAATGGATCATGCAGTTAGAACTGGATGTCCAGTTATAGGAATCATGGATTCTGGTGGTGCAAGAATTCAAGAAGGAATAATGAGTCTTGATGGATTTGCAGATATCTTTTATCATAATCAATTAGCTTCAGGTGTTGTTCCTCAAATTACAGCAAGTATTGGTCCTTCTGCAGGAGGTTCAGTGTATTCACCAGCTATGACCGACTTTGTCGTAATGGTAGAAAAGGCAGGATCAATGTTTGTTACTGGTCCTGACGTTGTAAAGACCGTTTTAGGTGAAGAAATTTCAATGGATGATCTCGGTGGAGCTATGACACATGGTTCAAAAAGTGGAGTTGCACATTTTGTTGCACAAAACGAATACGAATGTATGGACTACATCAAGAAATTAATCTCTTACATACCCCAAAACAATTCTGAAGAACCACCAAAAATAACAACTGATGATGATCCAAACAGATTAGATAATAATCTCATTAATGTTATCCCAGAAAATCCATTACAACCTTATGATATGAAAGAAATTATCAATTCTATTGTAGATAATCATGAATTCTTTGAAGTCCATGAGCTATTTGCACCAAATATTGTTGTAGGTTATGCTAGAATGGATGGTCAAGTAGTTGGAATAATTGCAAACAATCCAATGCATTTAGCAGGAGCACTTGATATTGATTCATCAAACAAATCTGCACGTTTCATTAGATTCTGTGATGCATTTAACATCCCAATCATTACTTTAGTAGATACACCTGGGTACATGCCAGGTTCTAATCAAGAACATAATGGTATCATTAGACATGGTAGTAAATTGCTCTATGCATATTGTGAAGCAACCGTTCCAAGAATTACACTTGTAATTGGAAAGGCATATGGTGGTGCATACATTGCAATGGGAAGTAAGAACCTTAGAACTGACATTAATTATGCATGGCCAACTGCACGTTGTGCTGTACTAGGTGGCGAAGCTGCTGTAAAAATCATGAACAGAAAAGACTTGGCAGACGCAGACAATCCTGAAGAACTCAAGAAGAAATTGATTGATGAATTTACAGAAAAATTCGAAAATCCTTACGTTGCAGCATCACACGGAACAGTTGATAATGTAATTGATCCTGCAGAAACAAGACCTATGTTGATTAAAGCCCTCAAAATGCTTGCAAATAAAAGAGAAAAACAACTTCCTAGAAAACATGGAAATATCAATTTGTGATTAAAATGATTGAGAAAGTACTTATCGCAAACAGAGGAGAAATTGCTCTCAGAGTAATTAGAACATGTAATGCATTAGGCATCAAGACTGTTGCAGTATACTCTGATGAAGATTACAATTCTTTACATGTAAAGAAAGCTGATGAATCTTACCACATTGGAGAAGCAGCTCCAGCAAAATCTTATCTTAATCAAGAAAAAATTCTTGAAGTGATGTTGTCATCTGGTGCAGATGCTATACATCCAGGTTATGGCTTCCTTTCTGAAAACGATGACTTTGCAAGATTATGTGAAAAAAATAAAATTAATTTCATTGGCCCATCTGCTGACTCCATGAATCTATGTGGTGATAAGATGGAATGTAAAGCAGCAATGCTAAAGGCTCAAGTTCCAACAGTACCTGGAAGTCCTGGATTAGTAGATACCGCAGACGAAGCAGAAAAAATTGCAAATGAAATTGGTTATCCTGTACTCTTGAAATCCGTTTATGGTGGTGGAGGTCGTGGAATTAGATTAGTTACTAATGATAAAGAACTACAAGAAGGCTTTGAAACAGTAACCTCTGAGTCTATTGCTGCTGTAGGAAAATCTGCCATTATTGTTGAAAAATTCCTAGAAAAAACTAGACACATTGAATATCAAATGTGTAGAGATCATCATGGTAATGCTGTACATCTCTTTGAAAGAGAATGCTCTATTCAAAGAAGAAATCAAAAACTAATTGAACAAACCCCTTCTCCTGTTGTAGATGACGCAAAAAGAGAAGAGATTGGTGAATTAGTTGTTAAAGCGGCAGAAGCTGTAAATTATACTAACCTTGGTACTGCCGAATTCCTTAGAGCAGATAATGGTGAATTTTATTTTATTGAGATTAATGCAAGACTCCAAGTAGAACATCCTATCAGTGAAATGGTTTCAGGATTAGACTTTGTCAAATTACAAATTGATATCGCAAATGGCGAACCCCTCCCATTCAAACAAAAAGATCTAAAGATGAATGGTTATGCAATTGAATGTAGAATCAATGCTGAAGATACATTTTTGGACTTTGCGCCTTCAACCGGACCTGTTCCAGATGTAACAATTCCTGCAGGACCAAATGTTAGATGTGACACTTATCTATATCCTGGATGTACAGTATCTCCATTTTACGATTCATTGATGGCAAAACTCTGTACATGGGGACCAACATTTGAAGAATCTAGAACTAGAATGCTTACTGCATTAAATGACATGTATGTTCAAGGTGTTGAAACATCAATCCCCCTTTACAAAACAATTCTAAACTCTGAAGAATACAAAAATGGAGAACTCTCAACTGACTTTTTGAAACGTTATGGCATGATTGATAAACTATCTGAAGATCTTAAGAAAGAAAAAGAAGACAAGAGTGAAGCTGCTTTAGCTGCAGCCATTATTCATTCTGAATACTTTAAGAACAGAGTTCAAAACGATAACACAAGCAGCGCAACTTGGAAAAATAAACTGGATTGATGATTAATGGACTATAAGGTATCTGACGTTGAAAAATCATTTGAAGGAAAAATTACTGAAAACTTAGGTAACAATGATTATGTGATTAAGATCAATGACAAAGAACATCAATTAAAAATCCTTAACATGAATGCAAAAGGTATAGAATTCATTTTAGATCAACAATATCATAAAGCAAAATATCTTGAGACTGCAACTAATGAAATGAATCTTGTAATTGATAATGTTCCAGTTACACTAAACATGAATACTCACTTTGATGAAATTGTTTACAAAAACTCTGGTGGTGGTGGTGCAGGTGGTGCTCAAGTAGCACTCAAAAGCCAAATCCCTGGCAAAGTCGTGTCAATTGCAGTTGCTGACGGTGACTCCGTCAAGAAGGGTGACGTCGTTTGTACTTTAGAATCCATGAAGATGCAAGTTGGAGTAAAGGCACACAAAGATGGTGAAGTTAAAAATCTCAAAATTAAAGAAGGCGGAACTGTCGCAAAAGGCGACGTTATTGCAGATATAGAATAAAAAAGAAATTTTTCCTACTTGAGGAAATTTTTAATCTCTTCGTAGTTTGGTTCCTTTAATGGATCTTCTGAAACCCATTTGTAACCAATCTTTCCGTCTTCCATGATTACAAATACAGAACGTTTTGCTGCGTTGTAGTCTTTGATGTGGAGCAAGTCTTTCATCAAAATATCATAGTCGCCAATCGTTTTACTGTTGTAATCTCCCAATAATGGAAAATTGAAGTTGTGTTTTTCTGCAAATGCTTTGTTTGCAAATGGTCCGTCATTACTGATTGCAACTATTTGTGCACCTGTATCTGCAATTTCTTGCCAAGAATCTCTAAGTGTACATAATTCTGTCTCACAAACAGGAGAACTTGCTGCCACAATGAATGTGAGAACGATCTTTTTTCCTTTGAATTCATCCAAAGTCCGCAATTTTAGTTCTGTATCTGGAAGCTCAAAATTTGGAGCGGTATCTCCAACATTCAATGACATGATCGCAGTTTGCTAATGTTCTATAAAGTAGTTTAGAAAAAAATATTTTTTTCGATCCAAGCCCCAAAATCTGAAACATACCTTTTTATACAAAAATCAGGGTGAAAAGCTAAATTGGTCGGGGAATTAGCGGGCAATTACAGTACTGTGGTATTGATGTTTGCCTTTGGTATAGCAGCAATGGCACCTGCATTGATTATTTCTCGAATGGTTTCTCCCCGAAAACGTAGTAATCCTGTAAAATTCTTGCCAATGGAATGTGGTCAAGTTCCAACTGGAGAAGGTCGTACACATTTTATGATGCAGTATTATCCGTACATTCTCATGTTTGTCGTTTTTGATGTGATGGCAATTTTCTTGTATGCTTGGGGTAGTGCACTGCTAGAATTACCAAAGAGTGCAACTTTACCAATGATGGGATTTTTAGCTATAATGTTTGGTGCAATGGCATTTGCATTGTATCAATCAGGGAGACGAAAAATATGGTAGTTTTTTATACAAATCAAATTAACGAGGAGAGGAGATAAGATTGCTTAAAGACTTAGTAACACCAGAAAACGCAAATGTCTTTGTAGGAAAACTCGGAGATATTTTAGAAAAAGCAATCGACAAACCATTGGGCTACGCTATCAATTGGGGTAGAATTTGGTCACTCTGGCCTGTCCACATTGAAACAGCTTGTTGCAGTGTAGAATTTGGTGCCGCATCAAGTCCAAGATATGATGTTGAAAGATTTGGTATCATTGAAGCATTTGGATCACTAAGACAATGTGATCTAGTTGTTGTTCAAGGAACTATTACAAGAAAGATGGCACCACGTCTCAGATTAGTTTATGATCAAATGCCAGAACCAAAGTATGTAATTGCTATGGGAGCTTGTGCAATTACTGGAGGATTGTATTTTGATTCATACAATGTACTTCCAGGAATTGACGGGGTGATTCCAGTTGATGTCTATGTTCCAGGTTGCCCACCTAGACCTGAAACTCTCATACAAGGATGTATTTTGTTACAAGAGAAAATTAAGAGAATGAAGGCTAGGAAGTTTGTATAATGAGTAGTGATTCCGAAAAACCAGCAGCAGAGGCAAAACCTGAAGAGAAAACAACTCCGCCTAAACCTGCACCAAAACCCGCAGCAAAGGCTGAAGAAAAACCTGTAGAACTTCCTGCATTTGAAAAAGGCATTTCTGATAAACTAATTGAAAAATTTGGTGATAAAATTGAGGTAGACTTTGTAAAAGAAGACCGAGTTGGAATTAAAGCAAGTAAAGAAAGTGTTCATGATGTAGCACAATTCATTCGTGATGACTTACATTATGATCATGCAGAATCTGTTACAGGCGTAGATTTTCCAGCAGATAATGAAATTGAGGTAGTTTATCACCTTGGCTCTTATACTGAATCATCTCTTGCAAGACAAGTTCTCACATTATCTACACGTGCTCCTAGAGAGTCCACTCCGATTCCAGGACAAGATTCTACAAAATTACCTAGTCTTAGAGATATTTTCTATAGTGTAGAGTTTGGTGAAAGAGAAGTTTTTGAAATGTTAGGTGTTTACTTTGATGGTCATCCAGATAATAGACGATTACTTTTGCCTGAAGATTGGGCAGATTTACCACCACTTCGAAAAGACTTTGCAATAAAGGGTAGATGACAATGACTGACATAATGCCACCAGGATTAGCACTGAAAAAAGTAGATGAGAGAATCATGACTCTTAACGTTGGACCCCAACATCCAGGTTCTGGTCATATGAGAATTGTTGTTCAAATTGATGGTGACTATATTGTTGCATGTGATCCTGATCCAGGATATGTACATCGTGGCGAAGAAAAGATGGCAGAATATAGAAACTACATAACCAATGTTCCTCATTTAGAAAGACCTGTCATTCATGATTCATGTAATGTTCTTTATCCATACGTTTTAGGTGCTGAAGAAATTCTTGGAATTGAAGTTCCAGAACGTGCAAAGTATGTTAGAGTAATTTGTTCTGAATTAAATCGTTGTATCTATACAATGTATTGGCTTGCAATTTATGGAATTTTCTTAGGTCACTCTACAATGTTCATGTGGCCTGCAGGTGACAGAGAACTCTTAATTGATCTTATGGAAAAAGTATCTGGTGCTAGAGTAACACATGCACACTTTATTCCAGGTGGGGTAAGAAATGACTTGCCTGCAAACTTTGAAGATGTTTGTTTACGTCAAGTAAATTACTTTGAGAAACGTATCAAAGAATACGCTGCAGTGTTTTATGATAATCCTATTTTGATTTCAAGAACACAAGACACCGGTGTGTTGTCACGTGAGAATGCCATTAGATATGGAACAACTGGTTCAGTTCTTAGAGCAAGTGGTGTAGATTATGACTTGAGAGTAAAAGCACCATATGATGTCTATGATGAATTAGATGTTCATACCAATGTCATGAAAGAAGGAGATTCCTATGCTCGTTCTAAAGTGCCATGGCTTGACATGATGGAAAGTTGCAATATCATTAGGCAAGCATTACAAAAAATGCCAAAGTCTGGCTCTGTTAGAACAAAACTAAAACCAAATCCTAAGACTAAAGGACCTGCTACTGTATACAAACGCGTAGAATCTGGTAGAGGTTCTCTTGGATGTTATATTGTATCTGATGGTAAGACCGAACCTTACAGAGTGAAAATGAGTGTTCCTTCATTTAGAAACTTACTTGCAATGCCTAATCTTTTGATTGGCGAAAAACTTGGTAACATGCCATCTGTTTATTGGAGTCTCAATTATTGGCCAGTGGAGGCAGATAGATAAATGTCAGCTCTAGCACCAAAATTCAAACTAAGTGAATTTATCAAATCACTTCTTGATAATGCATTTTGGATGGTACTTCTTGTATCTCTAATTGGATTGCCAATAATTCAAATAATTTTGTTCTACATTGAAATGCCTGTAATTGATGGTGAATTACTTACACCATTCCTTGCAATGACTTGGTTGGCAGACCCTACACGTACTCTACCAATTGTCAAAGCTTTCATGGCAACTGATATGTTTAGAGTAATGGCATTCCCAGGATTTGGATTTGCTGCTCTCATTGCTGCTGCAACAATTTTTGTTGAAAGAAAGATGCTTGCTAAATTACAACTAAGAGTTGGTCCTTTCTATTGTGGAAAGATTGAAGGTATTTTACAATTAATGGGTGATGGTCTAAAACTAATTTCAAAGGAAATTATTATTCCTGCAAAGGCTGACAAGCCAATATTTTGGGCAGCTCCTGTAATCTTTGTTGCAACGGCTGCCGCATTTGTTGCGTTAATCCCTGTAGCTCCTGGTTGGGTAGTTGCAGATGTAGACTTGGGACTGCTAGGTGTTTTTGCAGTAATTGGGTTCTTCCCGATAATAACAATTCTTTCAGCATGGTCTGCTAACAGTAAATTCCCATTCATCGGTGGTATCAGAGCCCTATTCCAGATGGTTTCATTTGAAATTCCATTAATCTTGTCTTTGTTGGGAGTTGTAATTCTTACAGGTACTCTTAACTTGTCTGAAATTGCAGCTAGTCAATCTAGTTTCCCATGGATTATATTTTTGCCAGTTGGTGCTATTGTCTTCTTTATCACAATGCTTGCAGAATTGGAGAGAATTCCATTTGATTTACCAGAGGCAGAAAGTGAAATTGTTGCTGGTTGGTTAACTGAATTCTCTGGAATGATGTATGGTCTAGTTCAATTAGGAACATATCTGAAACTTTATGCATTTGCAGGATTGTTTGTTGTTTTGTTCTTAGGTGGATGGAATGGTCCAATGGTTGTACCTCCATTCCCAGAAGAATTACTTACTGGAGTTGAAATGGGTCCTCTTACTGTAGGTCCATTCCCTGGATTGCCATTATTTGATCAAGAAATGCTAAATGGAACTCTCTGGTTTGTTCTAAAAACAGTTGGCGTGATTTTCTTCATTCTGTTACCTAGAGGTGTGTTCCCAAGAATTAGAATTGACATGTTGTTGAGTCTTGGATGGACAAAATTAATTGGATTAGCATTCGTTAACATCTTTATTGCACTAGGCTTGCTTTACGCTGGAGTCTTGGGACCAGGAGGATTACAATAATGGGAACTGCAACTGGAATTATTCGTGCATTAAACTCAGGAATCAAACACCTTGCAATTAAACGATTTACACTTCGTTATCCTGAAGAGAAACTCAAGTTTGTAGGTGATGGTTATCAATTTGATCCTTCAACTGGAGTTGGTATCGCTGGACTGAAAGGACGACACATGCTATTCCATGATCACTGTACTGGATGTCAATTATGTTCAATTGCTTGCGAAGGTGTTGCTGAAGCCATTGCAATGGTAAAAGTCCCTGAAGAACAAAAACAAAACAAAAAATCTATCATGCCTCAAATTGATTATGGAAAATGTGTTTTCTGTGGTCTTTGTGTTGATGCATGTCCTTTCTATGCACTTTACATGACAAATGATTATGAATTATCTTCATTTACTAAAGAAGGTCTAATTTACACTCCTGCACAACTTGCAGTAAAACCATATCTTACACAAGATAGTGAAATTCAAATCACTGATAGAGGTGCAACACATGGCTGATGCCGCATTCTTAGCTCTTACTGTAATTACAATTGGTTCTGCGATTGCAGCACTTGAATTAAGATCATTGATTTATGGTTCTATTGCATTAATGGGAACTCTTGGTGGTATTGCCGGATTCTTCTTTTTGTTAGATGCACCATTTGTTGCATTGTTCCAACTTGCAGTTTATGTTGGTTCAATCGCTGTTCTCATCTTGTTTACTGTCATGTTGGTAAAAAGAGAACTCATATTCAAAAAAGTTGAAGACAAAAGAAGAAAGTTTGCCGGAATTGGCTTGATGATGGTTGTTATGGTTGGATTAGGCGCAGTATTCTTAGATTCTGGAATTAAAACAATTACAACTGATGAACCACCTGTTGACTTTAGAGATATTGGTACGGACTTTGTAACCTATTACTGGCCTGCCCTAATTTTGATGGGATTAATTTTAGCTGGTTCTGTAACTGGCGCACTTGTATTAGCAAAACGAGAGGATGTGGAGAATGACCAACGAACTAATTGATTTTACACTTGTATCTGTAGCCTTGTTAGGTATAGGCATCTATGGCCTTGCTGTTAAACGTAATTTCATCAGAATGCTGTTTGCAGTTGAAATTATCATCAACGCTGCAAATCTCAGTTTAGTTGCATTTGGTAGATTTTTGCCACATAGCGGTGGTCAAACAATGGCGTTATTCTCTATCGCAATTGCGGCTGCAGAGGTAGCAGTTGGACTATCATTAATCATTGTAGCATATCGTATGTATCAGAATGTCGATATTGCAGATTTCAGGAGCTTGAAAGGATAATGGAATACGCATTATTACAGGCAGTTTTCTTGCCACTACTCTTATCTCCGATAGCCTACATCTTGGGAAGAAAAGTAGGACCAACTCCAGCCATGTGGTTCACATTTGCAATATTACTTTATACAACAATTCTTGTAGTCAATGCCGCATTATCTGGAACCGTAGAGGAACACTATCCTTGGACCGAACAATTTGGTGAATTTGGTTTCTTACTTGATGGTTTGGCATCTCCATTTGCAATAATCATCTATGTACTATCAACAATTTTGGTACTTTACTCAAAACCATACATGATTCACAAATTCCATGAACAATTTGAAGAAGAACAAAAAATCAATCCTTCTTCAAGTGGACAAAGTTCTGTTGTTGAATCATCTGCTCTTTCTAATTATGTAAATGCAAAATCTGGTCTTTACTTTGCACTTTATCTTGTATTTGCAATGGGAATGCTTGGTACAGTTATGTCCACAAATCTGATTGAATTTTACATATTCTTTGAGGTCATGTTGATTCCTGGTTTCTTCTTAGTTGCCCTTTGGGGTGATGGACCGAGAAGAAAGATTGGTTTAATGTTCCTCTTTTGGACTCACGCTGGTGCAGTCGTTTTACTATTAGGATTCTTAATGATTGGACTAACTATTGGCAGCTTTGACTTTGCTGATATCAAAGAATCTGAAATTCCTCAAGACATTGTAATGATTTCGGCAATTGCGATTGCGATTGGTCTTGGAGTAAAACTGGCTGTCTTTATGTTCCATGTTTGGTTACCTTATGTTCACGGTTCAGCACCTACGCCAATTAGTGCACTTTTGTCTCCAGCAATGATCGGAATTGGTGCATATGGTATCTTTAGATTAATTGTTGAATTCTTACCATCCACATTTGCAGAATTGTCAATTTGGTTCCACATTTGGGGTCTTGTAACAATGCTTTATGGTGGTGCAATGGCCTTGATGCAAGATGATCTAAAACGATTACTTGCTTATTCTAGTATCAGCCAGATGGGATATTTGCTATTTGGTATTGGTTCAATGTCTGCAATGGGTCTTGCAGGTGCTGAGATGATGTACATCACTCACGGACTTGGCAAAGGTATACTCTTCATGATGGCTGGAATTATTATTGTCAAAGTAGGTACACGTAGTATCTCTAAACTTGGTGGTCTTGCTGGAAAGATGCCAATTACTGCAGTTTGTGCAGTTATTGGTGCACTTACAATTATGGGTGTTCCACCAACCAGTGGATTTATGGGAGAATGGATTCTATTTTACGGAGCATTAGAAACTGCTATTGAAGAAGGTTCTACACTTAGAGCAGTAACATTTGGTCTTGGACTTGTTGCAACTGCACTTACAATGGCTTACATGTTGTGGATGCTAAAACGTGTCTTCTTTGGTAAGACTCCTGAACATCTAGAGAAAGTCAAAGAAGGAAGTTGGTATATGACAGCACCAATGATGGTACTAGCTGGATTTACTGTTGTACTTGGAATTTACCCAGATATTTTCTTGAAGACAATTATGCCTTACATGAACGGAGTGTTGGGAATCTAATATGGCAACTGAATCTATTGGTTTACCATTTGAAGCAACCTCTGCTGCAGCATGGCTAGTTTGGATTCTACCATTTGCTGCCGCACTCATTATGCCGGGTATTGGAAAGATCTCAAAACGAGCAACAGGTTATGTTGCAGTTGGATTTGCATTAATGAGTGCACTATCAGCTGCATCTTTGTTACCCCTTGCAATTGAAGCTTCAGAAATTCACCATCAAATTATGTGGATTGAAGCAATTGGTTTGAAGGGTGGTGTATTAGCTGATCCACTTTCAGTGATTATGGCAAATGTTGTTGCTTGGATTTCATTCCTCATTATGATTTACAGTACAGGTTACATGAAAGGCGATAAAGATATCACAAGATTCTGGTTCTGGATGATGTTCTTTATTGGTTCAATGCAAATTATTGTTCTATCTGATAACTTACTTCAAGTATTCTTTGGTTGGGAAGGTGTAGGTCTTGCATCTTATGCATTGATCAGCTTTTGGTATCGTGATAAAAAGAAAGATCATGTTGGACAAGAAGGACGTACTGTTCTTGGTTTGTTAGATTACTATGCCCCAACACACGCTGGTATGAAGGCATTCATCATGACCAAAGTTGGTGATGTGATGATGATTGCTGGTATGCTTTTGATATTCTTGTTTGCTGGAACATTTGGTTTCAAGGAACTGATGGGAGATCATGAATGGGCTATTGCTATGAATGCTCAAGGTCTCTTAGTTCCTGCATTTGTGTTGTTATTTGGTGGTGCAGTAGGTAAATCTGCACAATTCCCATTAAACGAATGGCTCTTAGAAGCAATGACTGGCCCAACTGCAGTTTCAGCATTGATTCACGCAGCAACAATGGTTAAAGCTGGTGTATTCTTAGTTGCCAGAATTGGACCAATTGTATTTGCACTAGGCGCTGCAGGAATTATGGCAGACCAATTCTTTGAGATTGTTGCATGGGTTGGTGCAATAACTGCATTATTACTTGCAACACAAGGTATGGTTAATCCAGAAATCAAGAAAGTTCTCGCATATTCTACTGGTTCACAAATTGGTTACATGATGATGGCATTAGGTGTTGCAGGACTTTCTCATCAATATGTAGATGGTTACACTGCAGGATTCTTCCACTTAATTTCTCACGCAATGTTCAAAGCATCATTATTCATGGCAGCAGGTTCTTTGCTGCACATAGTTGGTTCTCGTTTCATGACTGATATGGGTGGTTTGCGAAAACACATGAAAAAGACATATGCTTTCATGTGGGCTGCCGGTCTTGGTTTAATGGGTGCACCATTTATCACAACAGGTTTCTGGAGTAAGGATGCAATCTTTGCATCAGTTTATACCTCTGGAAACGAATGGGCATTACCGCTATTTGCAATCGCAGTATTGACTGCAATAATTACAGCATTCTATACTACAAGAATGATTGGTATGGTATTCTTTGGCGAGAAGAGTAAGCACATCCAAAAGATGGAAGAGGAAGGACATCACATTCATGAAGCATCATTATCAATGTGGGCTCCATATGGAATTCTTGCAGTTCTAACAATTGGAATTGGATTAATCGGATTATCTACCGAACATGGATTACATCATATGTTTGAGGTATATCTTGAAGATTCATTTGGAATTCACAGTGAATATGCAAAAGCTGAATCCTCAATATTGCCAGAATTCTTGAAAGGCATTAATCCCGTTGCACTTGGTGCCTCACTTGTTGCATTTGCAATAGGAATTGGATTAGGTTACATATTCTATATTGGTAGATGGGTTGATCCTGTCAAATTTGTAAATTCAAATATTTTCTTTTACGCAATTCACAAAGTCATCTTAAGCAGATGGTATCTCAATGCAATAGTGTATTGGTGCTTTGTAGTAGCCCCATTATGGTTAGCAAGAGGAATATTCAGATACTTTGAAAAGACAGCTATCGATTACGGTATGAATGATGGATTCCAGAAAGCAACTGCCTGGGGAGCAAAAGTTGTGCAAGGAACTCAAACTGGTGTTTCCCAATCATATCTATTCGTATTTGGAGCAGGATTACTATTCGTAGTTCTGATATTGTTGATGTAGGAGAGATATGAAATGTTAGAAATTACTTCCACACCATTAATACTAATTGCAATTTTAGGAACTGTTGGAGTTATTCTTCCAATAATCAGTATTGCAAGAAAAGAAAAAGGCTCTAACTCATTTTATGCTGTAATTGCATTTGCAGCATTAATCGTGTCTATGGCATATGTTGGCTATGAATTCATTAACGAAAATGTTGCTGCATCTGCTCTATTCTCTGATGATGTAATTGTAAATGATGCATTTGGTGGATTCTTTGCAATTGCAATGTTAATTGTTGCCTTGTTCACAACAGTTGGCTCCTTTAACTATATGAGAAAACATAATTCTCCTGCTGTTTACTATTCACTAATCTTACTTGCAACAATTGGTATGATTCTTGTTGCATATTCAACTGATTTGGTAATGCTGTTTGTTGCTTGGGAGCTTATGAGTATTCCAACATACATCTTGGTTGGATATATGAAAAAGAATCCTGCATCAAATGAAGCAGCATTAAAGTACTTCCTATTTGGTGCATTATCTTCTGCAATAATCGTTTACGGAATTGCAATATCTTATGGATTAACTGGTTCTACAAACATTGGAGAAGTCATTGAAGGATATTCAACACTTGATCCATCTCTATTGCCATTAGCATTACTCTCAGTTGGTATGTTTATTGCAGGATTTGGATTCAAGATGGGACTTGTTCCTTTCCATCAATGGTTGCCAGATACCTATGAAGGTGCACCATCTCCAGTAACTGCACTTCTTGCAGCTGCAACCAAAAAAGCGGGATTTGCTGCTGCTATCAGAATCATAGTACTTGGAATGGTTGCTCTAAATCTTGATTGGACTTTGGCACTCGGAATTATTGCTGTGATGACTATGACAATTGGTAACGTTGCTGCAATCATGCAAAAGAATCTCTCAAGAATGCTTGCTTATTCTAGTATTGCACATGCTGGATACATTTTGATCGGATTGGCAGTTGCTCCATACAGCTCTCTTGGTTTACAAGGTTCATTGTATCAGATATTCAACCATGCCGTGATGAAAGGTGCTGCCTTTATTGCAATTGCAGGAATTGTAACAACTCTTGCTGTAACTCATATTGATAAACTCAAAGGACTTGGAAGACGAATGCCTATCACTGCTTTAGGTATGGTGATTTCATTATTTGCACTTGCAGGCGTTCCTCCACTTTCAGGATTTTGGAGTAAATTGATGTTGTTTGGAAGTGCATTAGATGCAAGCACAGCATTATGGTGGGCTCCATGGCTTGCAATTGCTGGTGTTCTTAACAGTGCATTATCTCTTGCTTACTATGGTTGGATTACAAGAAAGATGTACTTTGAAGGAGAAACCGAAAAGAGAGTCTCAGAACCAAAATCAATTGTAGCCGTAATGATATTCTCTATTATCTTCTTAGTAGGATTTGGTGTCTATCCAGAACCACTACTCAAATTCGTAGAGTTTGCAACACCAGTAGTTAGTTTAGGACTTATGCCTTAAACGAAGTAAATTTAATTAAATTATCTAGATTTATTTTTGCATCACTATCTGGAATTTTTCTTAAACTTATTCTTGCTTTTTCAGAATATTCTTTTAGCAACTCTTCCATTTTGTTAAAGACATCTCTTGGGTCTGAACTCTTTTTAATTAATATGTTGAATAACTTGTCTTCATTTTTCCAATCTAACAAATCATCTCTAATTTGATAAGCAATTCCAATATTTTTTCCATACTCTGTTAACCCTTCAATTTGCTCTTCAGTTCCGTTTGCAATAATTGCACCTGTTCTAGCTGCTACTTCAAATGCAGTTGCAGTTTTGTATTCAATAACTTTGAGATAATCATCAAATGTAACATCTTCACTTGTTTCTAATCTGTTTTCAATCATTTCTCCTTCACTCATTAGCATTGCAGTAGTTGCCAAATCTTTTGTTATTCGGGGATTATCTAATCTGGAACATACGGCCAAAATCAATCCCAAAACAAAATCTCCAGTAAGTACACTAGTATTGTATCCATATTTGATATGGAATGGATCCTTTTGTCTTCTCATTGTTTCATTGTCAATAATGTCATCATGAATTATAGATTCCATATGCAAAAACTCAACTGCGCAAGATGCTGCAAATGTATTTTCATCAACCTTTCCGATACTTTCGGCTGATAATGTGAGGATAATAGGTCTAATTCGTTTTCCACCTTCTAAAGAATATTTCAAAGGTTCAATGAATTCTGATTCTGAATACAGATCTAGTTCTTTATCTAGAGCCTGATCAATTTTTTTGATATATTCTCCATATGTCTCAAGTAAAGGATTAATCTCGATATTTTTTCTGTCCAAGATGGGGCCTCTATTGAAAAAATTTTCCCCATTGTTAATTAAATCTTGGTGCTCCAGCCGGGATTTTCATCGTTTGATTTTGAACCCGGGATCACTGCCTTGAAAGGGCAGTATGCTTGACCGGTCTACACCACTGGAACCCAAGAAAATTCTGTATTTTGACCATAAAATCTTTTGTAAACCACAAAGATTTTTTTATTGGCAGATTTGGAGTCAAATCATGAACATAACTAAAAAAATTGATGAAATGATTGAAGAAAGAAGTTTACTAAAACATCCATTTTACCAAGCATGGTCTGATGGAAAATTAACAAAAGAATCTCTAGCTGGATATTCAAAAGAATATTTCCAATTAGTAAAAGAGGTTCCATCTTTCATGGCTCCCATTATTCAACAAGCCCCAGAGTCAGTTGTAAAAGAATTAGTTGAAAATCAACAAGAAGAATCTGATCATATAAAACCATGGATTGCTTTTGCAGGCGAACTTGGAATTTCTGAAGAAGAACTATTGTCTTATTCAGGTTTACCAAAAACAAAACAAGCAGTATCTGATTTGAATGAATTAATGGATACTTTTGAAGGTGGTGCATGTGCAATGTATGCATTTGAAAAAGAAATTCCAAAAATAAGTCAAACAAAACTTGATGGTTTAGCAGAATTCTATGGTATGACTAGTGATGAAGCTACAGAATACTTCAAACTACATACAGAAGCTGACATTAGACATGCAGCATCATGGAGAAATATTCTTGAAAAATCCTCAACTGATTATGACAAATTAATTGAGATTGCAGAAAAATCTATCTCTGCACAAAATTTGTTATTGGACAGTTGTTTTGAAGAATACTGTTAATCTCATAACATTTTATACCTAAGAAAAAATTCATCTGCTTAGGGCCCATAACTCAGCTTGGTAGAGTAACCGGCTCATAACCGGTGAGCCAAGGGATCGAAGCCCTTTGGGCCCATTATTTTCAATTAGTTTTAAAATAAGCAAAATCAAATTTTACTGGCTGCAATGAAGAATCAGAGTTATATCTGAATGATGATTGGAAGGCATTTGTCTGAGCTGCCAAACTCATTTACCAATTTGATTTTTCACTTTTTCTAAAATCTCATCATCTACTAGATTTTGTTCATGTAATGCTTCAGTAATTTGCAAAATATTTAGAATTGAATGCATTTTAACACCTAGTTCTTCCAATGCCTCATCTGCTCCCTCCATTCTATTTACAATCACATATGCGTCTTTTACTGAAATGTTGACTTCCTTTAGTGATTTAATTGCATTAACAACAGAACCTCCAGTTGTTGCAACGTCATCAATCATAACTACATGCATTCCATCATAAATTTTACCTTCCACTGATTTTGAAGTTCCATAATCTTTTGGTTTACTTCTTACATAGATTAGTGGTTTTACTGTTTCAATTGCTAATGCTGATGCAATAACTAGACCTCCTGTGGGTACTGAAACTATTGAATCAAACTTGTCTAATCCAATATTTTGTGCAATCTCATTTTCTAGATATTTGACCATTTTCCTAAATTCTTGAGGATAACTTGGGACTAGTCTTAGATCTACATAGTATGAACTCTTTTTTCCACTGGCTAGTGTAAAATCCCCAAATTTTATGATGCCTTTTTGATGCAAAAAGGTTGCAAACTCTTTTACAAATTCCATACCAAAATTAACTACACTGGATTTATTTTGGTTTGTATTATGAATGAATTATGCCTGAAATTTGGTTAAATTATGGTATTACAGATGTTGTTTTGGACATTAGAGCCGAGAATTTAGAGCAAAAAATTGATTCTGATGGTAAGGTTTTAGATGATTCAGCGATCAATGAAAAACTGAGCACCATAGATTTGTCCAAACCTATGGAATTTGTGGTTTTACACAACTCAAAATCTATTCAAAAAATAATCTCATCTATGTTTACATTATGTGAGCAAAAATCACAACCTTTCCCAAAAATCCTTACTGATAAAAAAATACTAAATCAAGTTAAAGCCGGACTCCCAGAGGGAAGCTCAATTAATGAATTTGATAATTTTGAAAATCCCAACTCAAATCTAGTATTTCTAAGTGAAATGGAGTTTGATGGTCTTTTTGGTTATGAAACAATTTCAACACGTCTTATCAAAAAATTCGGTTTAGAATCTATGCTTTCAGCATATGCCAAAAGACAAGGAAATCTTCCTGTTCCTGGACAATACCCTGAAAGTCTTCAAGAAGCAAAGAAATTTTCTGATAATTTTGAAATTCAAGGAATTGAAATTGTTGCAAATTCTCAAGGTATTGTTGATTTTTCAATTGGACACCCTTCAGAAACTATGTCTAATACAAAAATTCTAGAATCAAACTCCATCAAAGATGTGGGTCAACATAAAACAATGATAGTTAGTACTGGTAAAGATGCTAGTAATGACAACCTTGGAAAGTCTTTCTCATCTTTATGGAATTGTTCAAATGCTATCAAAAAAGATGGACTTGCAATTTTAGTTGCTGAATGCAAAAGTGGTTTGGGTTCTGATGCAATTCAACAGTATATTGAAAATAGATTGACTTTGGAACAATTACGAAATCCAACCAAATACATTAGTGGTATGGAAGATCTCTTATTCCTCTCAGAAGTGCAAAAGAATTTCCAAATTGGTCTTGTTTCAATTTTACCTGAATTTTATGCAAAGAAATTGAATATGATTTCTCTACCTGGAATAAAACATTCTATGGATTACATCTTGAAAACACAAGGTCCAAGACAGAAAGTTGCTGTAGTTGCAGATGGTGCTAGACTCTTACTAAGGTAGGAAATTAGGTAAGAAATCTGACGGTAACGGTGCACATAGAATTGCCAATCCTATAATTCCAATGTATGCTAATTTTCTATTTCTTGAAAGTGGTGAAATATCGTCTAATGGCATTGCACTAGGATTTCTTGAACTCATTATTAGAATCAAAATTGCCATTAACCAATAATTCAACAAAACTAGTATTGCCATACTGCCAAAAGTTGCATATCTGTGTAACTTTGGACCTAATAGAGTTCTGGCCATATGACCTCCATCTAATTGCCATGCAGGAAGTAAATTCAAAAACGTAATCAGGAATCCAATCCATGCAGCAAACATTATTGGAGTCATGATTACTTCATGTCCTGGTCCTCCCTTTCCAAACATTGCAAGACTTGCAGTCATTAACAATGGCTCTCCTTGTTCCCATTCCATCAATCTTGATTCTTCAAATAACCCTGCAGCAATTTCAGGTTCTAAAATTGGTGCTGTATATGCTCCATAAATTGAAACAATTACTGCAATTACTAATCCTGCTATTGGTCCTGCTATTGCAACATCAAACAAAATTTCTCTATTGATGGTTAACCCTCTTGATTGAATAAATGCCCCAAATGTTGGAATTCCTATTACTGGTAAACCTGGAATAAAGTATGGCCATGTGGTTTTTAGTCTGTGGGCTTTTGCTGCAATAATATGTCCTAACTCATGAATTCCTAAAATTCCTAGTAAGGATAATGTGTAAACTGCTGCCATCTCAAGAGGTTCTCCAATTTCCACAATCGAATTAGTTCCTGATGTCCTATAGTATCCGTCAATCATAACAAATGCAATCACAATTGCAAACAAAGCCCTGGGAGTCCATGCTGTTTTCATCCATCTTCTTTGTTTTTTTATTGCAAATTTTTGAATAATAACAAATTTCCCTCCATCTTTTTGTTCTAATCTACATGCAAAACTCATACCTTCTAACTTTCTTGCTAATTGCTCGAATTTTGATTTGAACTCAATATCCTCAATTTGGAATTCCATTGAAAATTCTGTTTTTATAAAATCACTTACATCGAATATGGAATTTACTAAAGAAATTATATCGTCTTGAGAATGTTCTTCCATTCTTTATGACTAATTCTTTCCATTAAATGGTCTTTTGGTTTAAAATTAAATATTGATAGTAGTATCTCTTAGTATGCAAGTAATTCTAAGACAGTTAGGTGATTGTAATATTAGACGTGCTGAATCAAGCGATCTTATCCCTGTCATGGAAATCAATCTCAAAACACTTCCTGAGCATTATTCAGATTATTTCTATGAGAGTTTGCTTGCAGAACTACCTGAGGCATTTATTGTAGCCGAAATCGGAGGAAAACATGTTGGATACATAATGTGTAAAACTGAATATGGATTTTCAAATTTCAAAAAACTTGGATTTGTAAAAAAAGGTCATGTTGTTTCAGTTGCTGTTCTTGATGATTACCGAAAACGAGGAATAGGCAAAGCACTAGTTGAAGAATCTGTAAATGGAGTCAAATTACGAAAATGTGATGAATTCTATTTGGAAGTAAGATGTAGTAATGTTGAGGCTGTAAGGCTATATGAAAAACTCGGATTTGTTATACGACAGCAACTAAACGCCTATTATCGTGATGGTGAAGATGCATATCTCATGGCCATTGAATTAACTTAGATAAAACCAATAAATAACTCGCATAAAATTTTCCGCCATGGACAAACGTAAAGGAATGGGAATTACCATTTTTGTTCTTTGTATTGGTGGATTTTTTCTATACGCATACTTGTTGATGCTATCTGAATGGAGTCCAATTGTTTTACAATTATCAGTATTAATGATTGCAGGAGGAATTCTTGGAGTTGTTGCATGGATAGGATATGTAATGGCAACAACAAAACCCTCACCTGCATCAATTACGTCAGACGATTAGTTTACTTGGAAATTTTTACATCTACAACTGTTTGATAATATCTTGGACCAACAGGTCTGACAATTTTTGAACCTAATATTTCTGATTTCACTGGTGAAACTTGCAAATAGTGTTCTTCTGAAAGTTTTCCTGCATCTGTTTTTTTATCTGCATGTATGTGTGAATAATAATGAATTATTCCTCCATTCTTTGTTGTTTTAATTGCTGATTCTAAAAATTCATCCGATCTTTCAGGTAACAACATTAACGTTCTATCTGATTTGTTTTCCAACTGTTCATTGATTATCTGTGTTGCATCTCCATTAATTGAGACAACTTCTCCGGCAAGTTTGTTTAGTTTGATATTTCTTTCACACAAATTTGATGCAGTTGGATTGATATCCAGACTGTACACTGTACATTTTTTCTTTTTTGCAGCTATTATTGAAAACATTCCAACACCTGCAAACATGTTGGTCATCACTTCTCCTTCTTGAATCAAGTTTGCAATTCTATCTCTTTCAGTAGACAATCTAGGTGAAAAAAATGCATTTTCTACATCCACAATGAATTTACAGCCAAATTCCCTGTACTCTGTCTCTGTATTGTCTTCTCCTGCAATTACCTCAAGATTTCGTGTACGAAAATCACCTTCTACTGCTGATGCCTGATAAAATACACTTCTTACAATCTTTACATCATTCAATAATGCTTCCCCGATAATCTTTTTCTTAGGTAATAGTGAATCTGGTATTCTTACAATAATTATCTCTCCAATCTGATCAAAAGCTGAAATCAACTCTTTACTTTCTTTTGGAGATAGTATACTTTCAAGTGATTTTTTTAGCATTCGAGTCATTTTTTGTAATAGAAATTTCCAGATGATTTCTGGTCTTTATCTAATCTACTTTCTAGCTTGTTAACTCTTGGTCTGAGACTTTTCTCATCTCGTCTAAATGACATGTCAAGTGATCTTAGGAATCTGTTCATTGCTTCTGCTTTTGGTAGTGGTGATGTAGCTTTTCCTGCAGCACCTGATTCTCCTTCAAAAATTACCATTGTATCTGAAATCAAATCCATTAATTGTAAATCGTGATCAATTACAATTGCTGATTTTCCAAATGAACGAACAAACTTTTGTAAGAATTTTGCTACTGCAATTCTATCTTCTACATCTAAAAATGCTGATGGCTCATCTAATGCATAAAGGTCAACTTTTTGTAAAAGACAAGATGCAACTGCTATTTTTTGGAGTTCTCCACCCGAGAGATTCTTTACTGATTTATTGTAGAGTTTTTTGATTTTTAGAGGATCCAGAATCTGTTCTTCTTCAAGACTTCCTTCTACAGGACCTCCATTTGCTTTATCTAGTAATGCAACAACTTCCACATCTACGTCATTTTGAAGATATTGTGGTTTGTATGCTATCTTGATCTTTTTGTCAACATCACCCGAATCTGGTTTCTCAACTCCTGCAATCATTTTCATCATGGTTGTTTTACCAAGTGCGTTTGCACCCATAATTCCGAGAACTTCCCCTTTTCTCACTTGTCCAGGTTCAATCTCGACTGAAAATGAAGGGTATTTTTTTGTCAATTTTGGATAGTTTACAATTTCACTGCCTTCTTGGAATTCATCAGTAGATGTAGATGATACATCAAAGGAAAATGCTTTGTCTCTAAACCTTACATTTTCATTTGGTAGATATCCATCAAGAAAAACATTGATTCCAACTTTGGTTGAAAGTATATTTGATACAATACCATATGCTGATGGCTCTCCATAAAGTACTTCGATATAATCACTAAGAAAATCAAGTAGAGTCAAGTCATGTTCTACAACCATGACACTTTTTCCAATTTTTGCAAGACTTTGAATGACTCGTGCAACACCTGTTCTCTGAAAAACGTCGTTGTAAGATGACGGTTCATCAAAAAAGTAAAACTCTGTATCCTTGGAAGCAGCAGCAGCTACTGCAATTCTTTGGAGTTCTCCTCCGCTCAATTCTTTTAAGCTTTGATCAACAGAGTTTTCTAATCCTAATTCTTTGATTAATTCTCTTGACACTCCTCTCTCATCATATTTTTCAATGAGTTCTTTTCCAGTTCCATCAAATGCTTGTGCAATATGATGAACTTGTTGAGGTTTTATTGATGCACGAATTTGTTTTTGTTTAATTTTTTCAAAATGTTGTTTTAGCTCTGTTCCGCTATAGTATTTCAATATCTCGTCCCATTCTGGAGGATTTTCATATCTTCCAAGATTTGGTTTTAGGTTGCCTGATAGGATATTTACAACAGTACTTTTTCCCATACCGTTTCTTCCAAGTAAGCCAACTACCTCTCCTTTCTTTGGAGTTGGCAATTTGTATAATCGAAATGAATTTGGACCATATTGATGAATTTTATCAGTAGCTAATTCACTTGCTAAATTCACAATTGTAATTGCATCAAATGGACATACTTTGACACATATTCCACACCCATTACAGATATCTTCGTCAATTTGGGCTTTTTTTGATTCTTCATTTAGTACAATACAATCTGCACCTGATTTGTTGACTGGACAGTATTTTATGCACTCTAAACCACATTTTTTAGGCTGACATAGTTCATGATCTAAAACCCCGACTCTATGCGTCATGTGCTAGAACGGTAATCCCTTTGTTTTATACCTATTTTGGAGCAATTATCTGGTTTCGTTACGTTAATAATTGAGATTTTAACAATAATTTTCAAGCCGGCCATAGCGTTAGGGTGCGACCCAATCCCTTTCCGAACTTGGAAGTCAAACCTGACGTCGCTGTTGTGCTACTAAGATGCGAGAGCCCTTGGGAAGCAACAGTGCTGGCATTTTCTAATTTACAATCTATTAATAATGAAATTATTCAAAACATATCATGCCAAACTGTTCTGTTTGTGGAGAAATGTGTGATAATGACATTAGATTGATGAATCACATGATGGAAAAGCATGGTTGGAGAAATCCAAACGTTGGAAAACCTGATAGAAACAGTAGAGGTTACTAACTTACAATTTTTGTAAATAATCTAAAATCAATCTTACTCCAAAACCAGTTGCTCCTTTTGGATTGTATGATTTTTCTTTTGTAGCTGTTTGTGTCCATGCAACACCTGCAATATCCAAATGTGTCCATGGTGTATTCTCAATTGCATTTTTCAAAAATGCTGCTGCAGTTATTGTTCCTGCTGCTCTTCCTATACCCATGTTTTTCATATCTGCAACATCTGACTTTATCATATCCATAAACTCTTGATTTAGTGGGAGCTCCCAAATCTGTTCTGTGGTGTTTTTTGATGATTCAAAAATTTTCTTTGATAACTTTTCATCATTTGAAACCATTCCTGCTACATTAGTTCCTAATGCTATGATACATGCACCTGTTAGTGTTGCAAAGTCAATAATTGCTTTAGGAGAATAATGCTTTTCTCCATATGCTAGCGCATCAGCTAAAATCAATCTTCCTTCAGCATCTGTGTTGAGGATTTCTGCTGTCTTTCCACTGTATAGTTTTATTATGTCTCCTGGTCGGTATGATTCTCCTCCTGGCATGTTTTCAACAGATGGAATTATTCCAATTATATTAATTGGTAATTTTAATTCTGAAACTGCTTTCATAATTCCTAATACTGTACAACCCCCACATTTGTCAAATTTCATTTCGTCCATGTTTGTTCCAGGTTTTAATGAAATTCCACCAGTGTCAAATGTTACAGCTTTTCCAACAAGTACAATTGGTTTTTCATTTCTTGAACCACGACTATGTTCTAAAATGATTAATTTTGGCTCGTTTTTACTTCCTTGTCCTACTGCAGTAATTCCTCCAAATCCTTTCTTTTTTAGTTCTGGTTTTGAAATTACTTTACATTTCATTTTATTTTTGGATATAGTTTTTGCAAAATTTGCTAGCGTTGATGGTGTACATTCGTTTGGAGGTAAATTGGCAATACTTTTTGTAAATATTGCTCCATCTGCAACAACTTCTGCGGTCTTTATTGATTGAAGAACTTTGTTTGATTTTGAAACAATAATTGTCATATCTGGAGAATTTTCTTCTTTTTCAGCCTTGAATTTTTCAAATTTGTATAATGCCATCTTTGCCCCTTCAACAATCTGAGTTGAAGAGGAAATCTGATCCATAACAAAAGTAGGAGGCACAATTACTGAGAATTCTTTTAATTTTAACTCCCGTGCTTTTTGAGCAATTTTTCCTGAAATCTGTCTAAAACTGTCTTTTGTAATGTCCTCTTTTTTTCCAATACCTGCTATCAAAATTCTTTGAAACTGCTTTTTACCTACAGATGGAATAATTGATAACTTTCCTGCTTTTCCTTCTATGTCTTTGAGAGATTGATTAACTGCAAATGATGTTTTTGCATCTAATTTCGGTAATCCTAAAACTTTATCTGATTTTTCTAATGCAAATCCACAAAGAAGTTGTGTTTTCTTTGTAGTATTTTGTACTTTGATCTTCATACGTATGTATGATTTTCATAGTCTTATTTAGATTTATGATTTATTACATTCTCTTAACATTTCGTTAATCACTGCAGAAAAACTTACAGTTCCGGCAGTCTCTTTGATTTTTTTAGCTTGAAGATTTCTTACTTTTTTGGCTACGTCCTCATCAATCATTATTGTTCTTCGTTCTGGCATTTATTTGCAAAATTTTTTTTAATTATTAAAACCTACTTTTAGTATTCAAATATGATTTTCATCATCAATTTTGATGACTTTGCTATTGGAAATCAAACTAGTTGATCTAACAAAAACTGCTTTAACTGATTTGCAATCATGTGAACACTGTTCATTAATTCCAGTTGTTGGGAATCTTTTTGATTTATTTGAAAAAATTGTTTTTATCATTGGTAGTAAAGCAGATCTTCCTCCATATGCTTTTCTTTTATCAATAAACCAAAACATCTCTAGTGCAGACTCGTCCAGAATTTTTTCTCGAATGCTTTCACCCTCTTTTGTATAATGTCCAATCATTTTCATTTTCCCTTTGGCAAAAAAATCCACAAATTTTGCAAATTTTATGCACAAATAACATTGATTATCAAAAACAACTATTGGAAAATCTTCCTCAATTCTCATATTGTATTTACACTGAAATTAATTAAAAATTCTTCCTAATGCTAAATGCTAGGGGTTTGTCTGTGATTTGGGAAGCATTCTCTACAATAAACAGGTCTGTCCTCTTTAGGTTTGAATGGTACTTGACATTCATTTCCACAATCACCACATGTTGCTGTGTGCATCTCTCTTTGTCTGTTGAATCTTGATCTTCCTCCAAATCTGTCTCCACTTCGTCTTTGAGGTCTGTGATTTGGGAAGCATTCTCTACAATAAACAGGTCTGTCCTCTTTAGGTTTGAATGGTACTTGACATTCATTTCCACAATCACCACATGTTGCTGTGTGCATCTCTTTTTCTTCACCAAAGGACATATCTTTCAAAATTCTGAAAGATTATACTGTAATTAAACTATTGTAAATTCTTGCAAATTTTGTGATCTGTTCAATTTTTGGTATTATTTGATTTTCTCAAGAATTTTTTGTAAATGTGTTTTAGAAGTAGATTTTTATTAAATTTGAAGTCAAAACGATCGATATGGGGCTCAATTATTATCAAATTAAGAAAAATATTCTTAGAGCTCGAAAATTAGTTATCAAAGCCACAAACACTGCTGGTTCTGGTCATCCGGGTGGTTCATTTTCAATGGCTGAGATTTTGGGTTGTTTATTTTACAAATATCTAAAGTTTGATCCTAAAAATCCCCAATGGGAAGATAGAGATCGATTAGTACTATCAAAAGGTCATGCAGCTCCTGGTTTGTTTTCAAATATGGCTGTTGCAGGATATTTTCCAGAGTCAGAACTTGAAACTTTGAGAAAATTTGGAAGTAAACTTCAAGGACATCCAGATTTGAAATGTCCTGGAGTTGAGTTTTGTGGCGGTTCATTGGGCACTGGTTTGTCTTATTCTGTAGGAATTGCTCTTGCAGGTAAAATTGATTCAAAAGATTACCATGTTTACACAATTATTGGAGATGGAGAGTCTGATGAAGGTCAAGTTTGGGAGGCTGCTATGACTGCAGCAAAATACAAAGTTGATAATCTTACTGCTTTCCTTGACAGAAATTTCATTCAACAAGATTCTTACACTGAGAAAATCATGCCACTTGACAAAAAATTAGAAAGTGATAATCTTTCTGAAATGTGGAAAGATGCATCTAGATGGAAAACTGGTGATAAATGGAGATCATTTGGTTGGAATGTAATTGAAATTGATGGACATAGAGTTGAACAGATTGATGCTGCTATTGCAAAAGCAAATACAACAAAAGGTGTCCCAACAATAATTATCTCAAGAACCATTAAAGGAAAAGCTGTTGAACATATGGAAGATAATCCTGCATGGCATGGAAAGGCACCTGATTCTGATATTGTTCCAATTATCAATATGGAATTAGATTCCCAGTTTATGATTGCACCATCAATTATTGCTGGTGATATGTCAAACTTAGAAAATGAAGTTAAAAGATGTGTTTCAGGAAGAGCTGACTATATTCATCTAGATGTTATGGATGGCCAATTTGTTCCAAACAAAACGTTTGATCATACCAAAATTAAAGAACTGCGACCACTTACTGTGATTCCATTTGATTCTCATTTAATGATTAACGAACCTGTAAAACATGTTAGAGATTACATTGATGCTGGCAGTGATATCATTACTGTACATGCAGAAGTAACTGATGAATCTAGTTTTGGAGAAATTCATGATTTGTTAAAACAAAATCAGGTTGGTGTTGGTTTTGCAATAAATCCTGATACTGAATTGCCTGAATGGTCTTACAAATTCATACCTTCACTTGATCAACTTATTGTAATGTCTGTAGTTCCTGGAAAATCTGGTCAAAAATACATTGAAGAAACTCATGAAAAAATGGTTAGATTGAATACTATTCTAAAAGAACACAATTTTTCAGGATATATTGAGGCTGATGGTGGAGTGAATCTTGAAAATATTGGCTCAGTTTTTGCAGATGGTGCCCGTGCTTTTGTTGGAGGAGGTGCA